>NZ_CAJSYK010000005.1:0-149152 GCF_910574135.1 Anaerostipes faecis
CTCTATGTCCAACGTTTATGCCCTTTTTTGCCAAATCTCTATTCCTGCACGATATTCAGTTTTCAAATTTCAGTTAGAATCTCATTCATTGAGATTCCGAGAAGTTATTGTTCTGTGAAACATAGACATCATAGTATTCACCTTTCTGTTTCATGAGCTCCTGATGGCTTCCAGATTCTTTGATCCGGCCGCCCTCCATAATAAGAATCAAGTCTGCGTCTTCTATGGAGGAAACACGCTGTGCGATTATGATCTTTGTGGTGTTAGGGATTTCCGTTCTCATGGCCTGCCGGATCAGGGCGTCTGTCTTGGTGTCTACCGCTGAAGTAGAGTCATCCATGATCAGGATCTTCGGTTTCTTTAACAGTGCCCTGGCAATACAGAGACGCTGCTTCTGCCCGCCGGAAACGTTGGTTCCGCCCTGTTCTATGTAGGTGTCATACTGGTCCGGAAACTGGCTGATAAATTCATCTGCCTGGGCAAGCCTGCATACGTGCCTGAGTTCTTCGTCACTTGCATTCGGATCACCCCATCGGAGATTCTCTTTAATAGTTCCGGAGAATAAAATGTTCTTCTGCAGTACAACCGCCACTTCGTTTCTCAACGCTTCAAGATCATATTCACGTACATCTTTTCCGCCGACATACACGGTCCCTTCTGTGGCATCGTAAAGTCTTGAAATAAGCTGGATCAGACTTGTTTTGGAAGCGCCTGTTCCGCCCATAATCCCGATAGTAGCGCCGGACGGTATCATAAGGTCAATATCAGATAGAGCGTCCTTTTTGCTGTGTTTGTTATATTTAAACGAAACATGGTCAAACCGGATACTGCCGTCTTTCACTTCTGTAATACCATTTTCAGGAGTTACCAGGCTGCTTTCGTGAGTGAGCACCTCACAGATACGGTTGGCTGATTCTGCGGCCATGGAACATAAGACAAACACCATAGACAGCATCATGAGGGAGGACAGGATCTGAACGCCATAGTTGATAAGAGAAGAAAGCTGGCCCGTAGTTAACACACTCCCCTGTGTTTTGATAATCATCTGGGCACCGATCAAGCTTACAAGGAAGATGGCAAGGTAAATCCCAAACATCATGATCGGGTTATTCAGGGCGAGCAGTTTTTCGGCCTTTGTAAAGTCATTGCAGACATCCTCAGACGCTTTTTGGAATTTTGTTTTCTCATAGTCTTCTCGGACAAAGGATTTCACAACTCTGATGCCGGAGACATTTTCCTGAACCGAATTATTTAAGGCATCGTACTTTCGGAAAATCCTCTGAAAAACCGGAAAGGAAAACCATGCGATTCCTAAAAGTGCCAGACCGATGACAGGGATCATAGCCAGGAAAATGAGAGACATTTTTACATTGATCGCCATACTCATAATCACTGAAAAAATCATCATCAGCGGAGTCCTCACCGCAATACGGATAATCATCTGGTAAGCGTTTTGTACATTGGTGACATCTGTTGTAAGTCTGGTCACAAGAGAGGATGACGAGAACCTGTCGATATCAGCAAAGCTAAAATCCTGTATTTTAAAATAAATATCCTTTCGCAGATTTTTTGCAAATCCGCAGGACGCAGTTGCCGCATATTTTCCGGACAGGATACCAAAAACAAGCGACATCATTGCCATGATAAATAAAGCAATCCCGTATTTTATGACCGGATTCATTGAATTTGCAGTCATTTCGTCAATCAGTTCTGCCATAACCAGAGGAAGGATACATTCCATGATAACTTCCAAGGTCACAAAAACCGGTGTTTTAATAGATTCTTTTCTATATTGCCTTATACTTTTTCCTAATGTTTGAATCATATAACATTTCTCCTTTACTTTTTTCTCTATACAAATTAATATAATAATCAACAATCGTCTATTATTCAATCAACGGTTCTTAAATATCGTTGATTAATCTACGGCATCGTACGATGTGTTCATTACCTTTCACAGATAGGAATACAGAACTTTTAGGAGGGATTCTGAAACCATGAAAAAACGGGAAGATTTAAGAGTTGTAAAAACAAAGGCAAATTTAAAAAGGGTCTTAAAGAAGCTTCTGAGAAAAAAGCCTATCCGCAAGATCACAGTGACGGAACTGGCCAGGGAGGCTGTGATCAATAAGGGAACGTTTTATTTGCATTATTCAGATATCTATGACTTATATGAAGAAGTGATCCTGGAGCACATAGAAGGAACTCTTGGAAATCTGGATTATTATATGGAGTTCTTTACAAACCCAAAGATGTTTGTGAAAAAGTTCCTGGAGGATTTTGATTTTGGACGTCTGGAAAAAACTTTTCCATATCTGCATGAAGACGAACATAAACTGCCGCTTCCATTGATCGTAACGAACACCCTGTCTGAAAGGTTAATGTCTACCGGACTTTTAGAGGATACAATGAAGAACAAAGTAAAGCTTACAGTTGCGATATCCTGTATCACTGAGCCGTTTATACAGATGAGAGAGGAAGCGGATTTAATCTGTGAGATCGCAGGTGAGGTGATCTCAAATATGTTTTAGTACCGGTCTGTATGGCTGGATGGAAAGATGATGGGCTTGTCCACTTTGTTTTCATATGCTATCCTTTTTGGTAAAGAAAGGTCAGACAGAGGTGTGGAGGATATGAAAGAAAAACAGTACATCCGTCAACAGATCAAACAAAAAACAGAGAAGTTATCCACAAGATATCTTCGGGATTCGGAAGAAGAGATTCAGAAACAGATCCTTATGCTGCCGGAATTTAAGAGGGCGGAGACTGTTTTCTGCTACATATCCGTGGGAAAGGAAGTATCCACAGAATTGATTTTAACAGAATGCTTCCGACAGGGAAAACGGGTGGGAGTGCCCTTGTGCACAGCTCCCGGAATCATGGAAGTAAGGCAGATCACCTGTATGGACCAGTTAGAACACGGCATCTACGGACTCATGGAGCCAAAAAGAAATACTCCCATTGTGGAGAAACGAGAGATTGACCTGGGGATTATTCCTTGTATCAGCGCAGACTTCTGTGGAAAACGTCTCGGACATGGAGCCGGGTATTATGACCGGTATCTAAGCGATACAGAATTTTTGAAGGTGGTTTTATGCAGAAAAGAGCTTCTGTGGGAGGAGATTCCTACAGACAGCTATGATGTGCCAATGGACCTTGTGGTCACGGAGAAGGGGTGAAACTTTGATTCGATTTGATATTAACCAGAATTTACAAGAAGTTTTTGAGGACGGACAGCTGCCAGCCATGGTATACATATCCAGACAGGAGAGCACCCCGGAGAAAATAAGCCGTCCGCTGCACAGCCATGAATCTATCTGTGAACTTTTGCTTGTATATAAGGGGACCGGAACCTATCAGGTGGGCACCAGTATTTATCCCATAGAAGAAGGCTGTGTGGCTTATTATAACCAGGGAGACCTTCATGAGATCGCAACGGCCGAGAAGACCAACATCGGCCATTATTGTATCGGTATTACAAACCTTCGCTTAAAGGGACTTAAGAAAAACCAGATGGTGCCGGAGGGCGGGCCCTATATCCGCCATGCAGGATCCCTGTTTCCGTTTTTAAAGACGATGTGTGACCAGATTTACATGATGGAAGAGCTGAATCCGGCAGGCCAGCTGGCATCGCAGCTTTTCTGCGCCTCCATGGTGGTCATTGCCAGCCAGCTGGATACATTTCCGCAGGCTATGGCTGCGGAGACGAGGGAGGAAGAGTTTATCTCAAGGATCCTGGATTATTTGAATGAACACTTTACAGAGGAATTAAATCTGGACAAGATCGCCGAGGATATGCACTGCTCTGCCACTTATGTCTCCCACGGCCTGAAAAAAGCCACGGGTATGACTCCCATCAATTATATTATCCGCAGGCGGATCGGCCTTGCCCAGACAATGCTCATCTCTACCGATCTCACGGCGACCCAGATCGCCACTATGGTGGGATACGACAACACCAATTACTTCAGCACACTGTTTACAAAGACTGTTGGTATGACGCCGATCCGGTACCGGAACATGTATCTGGAAAAGCTGAGGGGCAGGAGGGACCAGTCATGAATAGAAAAAATAATAATTTATGTAAATCAATGTACTTTAAAAACTTAAATAAGTATATTGGTTGTTGATTTTTACATTAAATGTTTTGGTAGTTAAGAAAAATATTTATTCAATCTGTATTTATATGAAATTCTAAAAATTACATAGCGAATTGTCCTAATGTGGTTATTAGTTATATTGCACAAAATAGCATTTTTCATAATTTACATAAAAATTAAACTAAATCCATAATCAGTTTTAAATTGTACATTCAAAAAAATAGAAAAAATATAAGTATTTTCTATATTGTACATAATTACTAAAAAATAGTAATTTTATTGTAGAACAGTATGATTGTTGTTATAATTAAAACAACAATTAAAATCATAATTAAAAGGAGGCGTTTATAATGAAAAAATATTTTATTAATGGAGTGTTAATTGTCGTTTTATTTTTTTTAATTAGTACAACTGTAAATGCATATGTAATAATATCAAATAGAAAGTTTACTACACCCAAAAATGTAACTGTTTATATCGCCGAGGCTCTTATGAAAGACTATAAGAGTAAAATTGTTACTTATACAAAAAAATGGACATATTCAGGGAGCCCTTTTAAATTTGTAGGATTTAAGCAATATAAGTTTTCAAATGATTCTAAAACTAATCGTATTATATTTGCTAAAAATAGTGCAGTATCAAATGGGACCTATGCTGTAAATTATAGAGAAGGAGCTACTAAATCAAGAATTGTATTATATAAATCATTTTTTAATGCATCGTCTGCTTACAAAAACGAAGTAATTGTTCATGAAGTTGGACATTCAGTTGGATTAGATCATTGTCAAAAAAGTAAAAATACTGTTTCAGTTATGAGAGCAACCGGATTCAATAAAAAAGCATATGCGTTATCAGACGATAAAAGTGGCGTTAAAAAGATTTATAAGTGAGGTGTAGATAATGAAGAAAAAAACAGTCTTAAAAATAAGTGTTACATTTATACTAAGTTCTTTGGTAATTATTTTAGGTAATATCTATACAAGAGAGAAAACTTCTAAAAATATAACAAGAGTAGAAGTTAGTGCAAAAACTGATGAGTATGCTAACTTACAACAGGTCGAACAGGCTTCAGATTTAATTGTTGAAGGCATAAAAACGGATGAAGAAGAAAATGTCGTTCAAAGAGATGAAAATGGTGAATTACTGGCAACATATACGCTTTCAACATTTAAAGTTGAGAAAGTTAATAAGACGAGCAAAAATAAAAGTTATGACATAATTACAATACTGGAGAATGAAGCATATGATGAAAATACTAGAAGCATA
Organism: Anaerostipes faecis; assembly: GCF_910574135.1. Taxonomy (NCBI): domain Bacteria; kingdom Bacillati; phylum Bacillota; class Clostridia; order Lachnospirales; family Lachnospiraceae; genus Anaerostipes; species Anaerostipes faecis. The sequence continues at coordinate 5,367 of NZ_CAJSYK010000005.1, forward strand.
TACCATATAAATGGGTATAAAAAGATGAAACCAGGAAAAAGATATCTATTAATGCTTCAAAAGACTGAGAAGAACTATTATGTACCGACAGGTGTAAATTATGGGAAAATAGCAATAAGTAATAGAGATAATGAAATTTATACTAATGATAATAGTATGAAGAAGGAAATAAAAGAAATTCAAAATAGTGCAGTTATAAAATATAAGTTTGGGGTGAAATAATGAGAAAAAAGAAAAGTTTTATAATTTTGCTGGCAGTCGTTTTATCCATTTTTATAATCGTTTTTTGCAAAAACTATTTTATAAATGAAACCTCTCAGATTAATAATCAAATCATTAAAAATTGTAAATTATACTTGTGGAAACAATCGCCGATGAACTTTATAAAAATAGATTTTAAAAAAGTTTCAGTAAAAAAAGCAACAAAAGAAGATCAAGAACAGGCAGAGTCTGCTATAAAGGACACGAAACCTTTGGAAGGAGATCTGACCGTTCAGATTGGTGATACACAAGGACATGATTTCAGAATACTTCTGATAGATTCTAATTCTAAAAAGGTAGTAGGACAGATACCGATCAAATAATTCTAAAATTAGAGTTAGAGACCGTTTCAAGTTTTGTGTAAACTAAAAAATCTGATATAAGATATGTGAATAGTTACTTAAGGGCAGAGCCGATTTCGTTTGATTCTGCCCTTACCTGCATTATACAGGGATTTCATTGCATGTCAATAAAACCTGCTTGATTCAGGTTGATTTTATAAATTTCTGCCTGCCAGGCGTTCCTCAAAATAGATTTCCAATTGGGAATGTATCTGTCCCCAATCCTGACGGTGTCCTGTCCATTTTTTGGTGATGTCCATCATTGCCAGGTACAGCATTTTCAAGAGACTGTCATCTATCGGAAATACCGTTTTGGATTTTATCACTTTACGAAACTGGCGGTTAAATCCTTCGATCGCATTTGTTGTACTAACACGACATCGTGTTAGTACGACTTATACCGACAAAAAAACTATACCGACATTTCCAGGAATCCCACTGCATACAGATACTTTTGAAAAAATGTCGGCATAGTTTTGACAGCCGTAAAGATATACTTCATCATGGGAAGAAAAGGAGGTTCCTGATGATGAAGGATAACAAAAGAAAACTAGATGATCTGGTTGTGGAAGTAATGGGGCAAATGAAGAAAAGAAAGTATGGCGAGAAGATATCTTCCCATTATCGTTCCAGTTTTTCGAGCCTCAAGTCTATATCAGAAGACATTGGAGAAGAGTATCTCTCCGAAAAACTCATTGAATCCTTTTTAGATAGTCCAGTGGGATGCAGTGAAAAGTGGGGGAAAAAGGAGCGGACACACCGGCTACGTTGTATCAGACTACTAAAGTCACTTGAGCAAGACGGCTCTATTGATTGGGGAAGACAAAAACCAGAAAGCCTATCCGGCGCAATCACTATAAATGTTTTCCGTATGGATCTGGAACGATTTATCAGACAGATGGAAGATAGAGAACTCCGTCCGAATACCATGTATGGATATAAACGTATTGTCACATATTTCCTGATTTTTTGTCAGGAAAACGGATATACATCTCTGTCTGATGTAAAAGCAAATGATGTGACCAGATTTATCCTGTCGCTTTATAATGATGGAAGATTTCGGCCAACAACAATTGGAAGCGTACTCTCCGGGTTTCGTGAATTCCTATCTGCGAATGAATCTACAGAAAGATTTTCTATGGAGATACCAGTGCATCTTCCACGGGAGACAAAGATTATAGAAGTTTACAGCAGTGAGGAACTTGACGCTATAGAGAAACTGCTTTCGTCTGGAATTATGACCAGGAGAGATACCGCTATCTGCCGGCTTTTGTTGGAAACAGGGCTGCGCGGAACGGATGTCTGTTCACTGGAATTGAAGAACATTGACTGGGAGAAGGATGCCATTTACATTGAGCAGGACAAAACAAAAAGGATGCTTACTGTACCGCTGAAAGCTTCGTATGGAAATGCGATTGTGGATTACATAATGGAGGAACGTCCCAAAATTGAAGATACACATGTATTCCTGAGAAGTTTTGCACCATTCAAAAAGCTGGAAGCCGGAGCTGTATGGCCAATCTTACAAAAAATGGAGAACATGGCCGGAATACAAAAGAAAGGACGAGTGAGCGGAAGCAGAATGACACGGCATAACGCAGCGTCCTGCATGCTCCGAGCCGGTGTTCCCATGTCTGATATTTCCGCCGTACTCGGACACAAGGATCCAAACATTGTCTCTGTGTATCTTTCAACAGACGCATCCAGCCTTGCTGCCTGCACACTTCCGCTTCCTGCTATTCGGAAAGGAGGAGATCCTAATGCAGAATGATTCCCTCCAGACTTTAATTGATCAGTTTATTTCTTATAAAAAGCAGAATGGATATGCATACCAAAGTGGGGTTTATTATCTGAAGAAATATGCTTTATCTGTTTTAGAAATGGAAACAGCAGTGATAGTACCGACTAAGGAAAGTGCTGAAATATTCCTTGGAAAGTATGAAAATGCCCCGGGAAGTCTTTACAATGCTGCCGCGTTTTTACGTGAATTCAGCAGGTATCTCATAGCACGCGGATATTCAGAGGCATATCTTATCCCATCTGGAAGAATCCATCTTCCAACACCAGTCCAGCCATACTTTTTTACAGAAGAAGAGATCACGGCATTTTTTAGTGAATGTGACAAGGTTATGGATAATCCGCATTATAAAGGCCGCCACATAGTACTTCCCGCAATGTTCCGGTTACTATACTGCTGTGGCCTCCGGTGTAAAGAGGCCCGCATTCTTGCTCGGGAAAACGTACATTTGGGTGAAGGATATCTTGATGTCCTTCAATCGAAAGGCTCAAAGAGCCGTAGAGTTTATATTTCCGGAGAACTCAGGGATTATCTCAATACTTATGATCTTCGGATAGGGCAGTTGTTTCCGAACCGTAAGACGTTTTTTCCAAACCGGTATGATGCCCCATATGGCGCGTCCATGTTAGAAAAGAACTTTCTGCGTTTCTGGTACTCTGCTTTTCCAGAAAAAAAGAATTCCGGTATCAGCATCCGCGCGTATGATTTTCGGCATCATTTTGTTTATGCGAATATGAACCGCTGGCTTCGGGAGGGAAAGGATGTAAATGCCATGCTTCCTTATCTTATGCGCTATATGGAGCACTCTGACATAAAAAATACACTTTACTACTTTCACCTGATACCAGATATTTATGGTTCGGTCATTGCAAAATCCGGTCATTCGGAAAAACTGATACCGGAGGTGTGGGATATTTGAAACGAAATAGAGCAAAAGACCATGATAGTGTTTTCTTCTGGGAGACAGCCGCATGTTTTCTGAATCATGAGTTGCCCAAAATAAGAAAAAAGAGTACAAATACAGTTACAGCTTACCGCATTTCGCTAAATATCTGTATTGATTATCTGGAAGATGTGAAAGGAATCCAACGTGAAAAAATATGTTTTTGTGATCTGAAAAAAGAGAACCTGAAAGATTTTCTTGTATGGATGGGACAGGAAAAAAAGTGGAGTCCTAAAACCTGCAATCTGCGGATGACGGCAGTAAGATCCTTGTTATCTTTTGCGGCAGAAGAGTGTATGGATATCACTTATCTCTTTGCGGCAAGTAAGACCATACGCAGCCTGAATGTTCCCGGCAGAGAGATTGAATATTTCGAAGATGACCAGCTAAGTGGAATCCTTGAGGCGCCTGGAAAGGAAAAACGTTCCGAACGCAGGAACCGAATGCTGCTCATTCTAGGATATGACGCGGCAATGCGGGTGGGAGAATTAATAGATCTGAACGTAGAAAATATTCACCTTGATGCGGAAATCCCTTATGTTCGGATACTTGGAAAGGGAGAAAAATACCGTAGCGTACCCTTAATGGGAAAAACAGTAGAACATCTGCGTAAATACCTCTATGAGTTCCATGGAGATATCTCAGATCCCTCAGCGCCTCTCTTTTATGCTGTCACGCACGGGCGGATCCATAGCCTTTCTGATGACTGCATACAGAAAGTGTTAAAAAAATATACCGAAAAATGCCGTGTAAATGGGATCCATATGCCAGCAAATGTGCATTTTCATATGCTAAGAAAAACACGTGCCATGAACCTGTATCAGGAAGGTTGCCCACTATCCTATATTCAACAGATGCTGGGGCATGAAAATATTTCTACAACATCTGGGTTTTATGCTTTCGTAACGTTGAATACGCTTGCGGAAGCAATTGGAAAAGCTAACCCAGACAGAAAGAATACTGAAAAGAGTTGGAAAAAAGCAGAGACAGCAAAAATACTGTATAGGCTATAAGAAAAACTATGCCGACATTTTTTCAAAAGTATCTGTATGCAGTGGGATTCCTGGAAATGTCGGTATAGTTTTTTTGTCGGTATAAGTTGTATAAATAAGCCGTCCGACGGCTTCTGGATACTTAAAATAGGTGGATAACGTTGCCCAGTTATCATGCCATGATTTATAAATTTTAGGATATTTACCATCCCATTTGTCCTTGAACAACTCCAGTTCATTTAAGGCGATTTCCTCGGTCGGTGCAGCATAGACTCGCTTTAAGTCCGCCATTAAAACTTTGATGTCTTTGTAAGTAACAAACTTTGTGGAGTTCCGAATCTGATGGATAATACACTGCTGTACTTCCGTTTTGGGATAAACAGCATCTATCGCCTGCGGAAATCCGGACAGTCCGTCCACGAAGGCAATCAGAATGTTATCTACACCTCGATTCTTGAGCCCATTCATGATAGAAAGCCAAAATTTAGCGCTTTCATTTTCACCCACGTACATTTCCAGCACATCTTTTTTTCCGTTCATATCAATGCCAAGGCTATGTAGACAGCACGTTTTACAATGCGTCCCTCACTTCGTACGTGATAGTGGATGGCATCCATAAATACAACTGCGTAGACTTTCTCTAAAGGTCGTTCCTGCCATTCTTTCACGACAGGAAGTATTTTGTCCGTAATCCTGCTGATTGTACTGTCAGAAATATCCATGTCATGAAGTTCTTTCAAGTGAGATTCGATATCCCTGGTAGTCATGCCTTTGGCATACATGGAAAGAATCTTTTCTTATATGTCCTGAGTTACTGTGTGCTGACACTTTTTGATAAGCTGTGGTTCGTAATCTCCATTGCGGTCACGGGGAATTGCGACATCCATATCCCCATAGCTGGTATGCATGGTTTTACTGGAATGTCCGTTTCGACTATTGTCGGTATCTTTATTCCGATCATCATACTTGGAATAACCGAGTTCTTCCTCCAGTTCCTCATCCAATGCGCCCTCCAAAAGCACGGACATCATGTCACGCATAATCGAGTTCACATCCGTACCACTTTTGATGCTGACATCATTGTTTTTGAGATAATCTCTCATCATTTCTCGCATTGCTGCTTTTTGTGGACTGTCATTTTTTCTTGCCATAAATAAAACCTCCAAACTGAGTAATTTTATCTTACATCAGTTTGAAAGTTTACACAAACTTTAGGATAGTCCCTAGAGTTACATGGTTTTTTTCTTGAGATAATATTGTAATGCTTCCCCTATAAACTTTGAAGCTCCTTTACAGTACTGCTGATCCATAGCCTCGATCAGCTTTGGATTGTGGAGATATCCGTCAATCAGCTTATCATAGTAGTTCTCGCCCAGATCCATTGTAGGCTGGTCTTCTTCATCCAGCAGGTTTAACATCTGGCCAATGATATTCTGTACTTCTTCAGATTTGACATCCCTTGAAACGTCACTTGTCAGCTGCTCCATCAAGTCTTTATTCTTTTCTACATACCCTTTTTCTTTGATCTTCCGCATCTTCTCCATATTCTCAGAGAAATGGCTTAGGCTCTCTTTCATGGCATCCGTGTATTTTTCAACACTGCCGTAATACTCCACCGCCGTTTGAGCGATGCTGGACTCATGATCCCTGGCTCTTTTTATAAATTCATCGAAGGATTCGGTACTTCCCCAGTATTTCATAATCTCCTCTGTATTCTCTTTTTTAAACTGCTCCAATGCCTGGATATATTCACTTAAATCAAATTCTTTAAAACTCATATAGGTTTCTCCTTGTTCCAGTCTGCCAATCAGGTCTAACAGTCTGTTCAGCCTGTCTCGTTTTGCTTTTAGCAGTGTTTTTTGCCTGCTCAGAGCTTCTTTTTTATTAAAATTGGGATTTTCCATGATTCTTTTAATATCCTTCAGAGGAAATTCCAACTCCTTAAAAAGTAATATCTGCTGTAGAGTGTTTATGGATTCATCGTTGTATAGTCTATAACCGGCGCCGGTGACCTTTGCGGGTTTTAATAAACCGATTTCATCATAATACTGTAAGGTCCGCACGCTGACGCCTGAAAGTACTGCAACTTCTTTTATGGTTCTCAAGACATCATCTCCAATCTGTTGTGTATCTTTGATTCTATCTTACATTATCACGTTACGTGAGAGTCAATGGTTTTTCATGTCTTTTTAAAAATCATTATATGAGTAATTTATGGGTACTTTGTTTGTGTCTTATACAAGATAGTGGAGTCCTTGTTCTCATTTCTAATATATTTCTTTGAAATGCCCCTGTTTTTAATCTCACAGCGAACAAAATAGTAAAGGCGGAGGACCTTTGTTTTCTCTAAAATAATAATTACAGAAAGCGATGATGAACAAACAAAACAGGAGGTTTTAACATGAGTATGAATATCTGCGGAGCTCCTTGCTGCTGGGGCGTGGATGATGTAAAGAACCCTTATCTGCCGCCGTGGCAGAGGGTGCTTAAGGAGGCAGGCCAGGCGGGCTACCGGGCCATTGAGCTTGGACCTTACGGATATCTCCCGATTGATGTGGAGACAGTCTCTGAGGAGTTAAAAAAGAATGGATTAGCCATTGTGGCAGGGACGATCTTCGACGATCTGCTGAGTGAAGAAAACTATGAAAACGTATTGAGACAGACAGAAGAGATCTGTTCTCTGGTCACAAAGCTTCCGCCGCTTCCGGTACATGAGGGCCAGCATTTTGCTGCGCCTTATATGACCATCATGGATTGGGGTCATGATGAGAGAGATTATGCGGCTGGACATCCAGACAAAGCGCCGAGGCTTTCAGAAGAAAAATGGGCAGCGATGATGGGCCACATCAGGGGAATCTGTGAAAAAGCAAAAGAATACGGTGTGCGGCCGGTCATTCATCCTCACGCCGGAGGTTATATTGAATTTGCAGATGAGATCGAAGCGGTGGTAAGGGACATTCCTTATGAGCTGGCAGGTCTCTGCCTGGATACAGGGCATCTTTATTACTCCGGCATGGATCCGGCAGAATGGCTGAAAAAGTATGCGGACCGCCTGGATTATGTCCACTTTAAAGATGTGGATGAAAAGGTATACCGGGAAGTTCTGGGAGAACATATCCGCTTTTTTGAGGGCTGTGGAAAAGGAGCCATGTGTCCCATAGGAAAAGGCGCACTGGACTACCCTGAGATCAAGCAGACCTTGGAGGATATCCAGTACAGCGGATATATCACCATAGAACAGGAACGTGATCCAAGAAATTCAGACACAAGCCTCCGGGACGTGAAGGCCAGTGTTACATATTTAAAAAGTTTAGGATATGAAATCTAATTCAGAAAAGGAGCAAAACTATGTATTACGGAGAAAAGAAAATTGAAAAACCGATCCGCTGGGCTATGGTAGGGGGAGGAAAGGGAAGCCAGATTGGCTATATCCACCGGTCTGCCGCAATGAGAGATTTTAATTTTGACCTGGTTGCAGGTGCCTTTGACATTGACCCGGAGAGGGGCAGAGAGTTTGGTAAGCAGCTTCATGTGGATGAGGACAGATGTTACCCAGATTATAAGACTATGTTTGCAAAGGAAGCTAAGCGCCAGGACGGGATCCAGGCGGTCTCCATTGCAACTCCCAACGGAACACACTTTGAGATCACAAAGGCAGCCTTGCTTGCCGGGCTTCATGTTGTATGTGAAAAACCTCTCTGTTTTACAACCGAAGAGGCGGAGGAATTAGAGGCACTGGCCGCAAAACAAAATAAAATCGTAGGTGTTACTTACGGTTATGCGGGACATCAGGTCATCGAGGAGGCACGACAGCTGATCGCCGAAGGAAAGCTGGGAAAGATTCGTATTGTCAATATGCAGTTCTCCCATGGATTCCACAACGTGGCAGTCGAAAAAAATACAGCCTCCACAAAATGGCGGGTGGATCCAAAGGTTGCAGGACCGTCCTATGTGCTGGGTGATGTGGGAACCCATCCGCTGTACTTATCTGAAGTCATGCTTCCGGATATGAAGATCAAACGGCTGATGTGCAGCAGACAGTCCTTCGTCGAGTCCAGAAAACCTCTGGAGGACAACGCCATGACCATCATGGAATATGATAATGGTGCCGTGGGATACGTTTGGTCATGCTGTGTAAACTGCGGTTCCATGCATGGGCAGAAGATTCGTGTCATCGGTGAAAAGGCATCTATTGAGTGGTGGGATGAGCATCCGAACCAGCTGACCTATGAAGTGCAGAATGAACCTGTACGTGTTCTGGAAAGAGGTATGGGATATCTGGCACCTTCTGCCCTGGAGGAAGACCGTATTGGGGCAGGGCATCCGGAAGGTTTGTTTGAGGCATGGAGTAACTTATACAGCCGCTTTGCGCAGGCCATGGACGCATGTGACAGAGGAGAGAACGTGGAGTTCTGGTATCCCAATGTACACGCAGGGGCAGAGGGCGTGCGCTGGGTAGAAAACTGTGTACAATCCGCAGATCAGGGCGCACAGTGGGTAGATTATAAGTAAGGAGCTGATGAGATGAAAATAGCATTTGACGTGGATGTGCTGGCAAAGCAGATGGATATCAACCGGATGGTGCATCAGGTGGCAGACTGGGGTTATAAATACATCGAACAATCTCCGCATCCAAGGATCAATCCATTCTATAAACACCCGCTGTTCTCCAGGGAATGTGAGGCAGAATACAGGAAAGCACTCCGGGAAACCGGAGTGGAGATCTCCTCCTTTATCGTAGTGTACCGCTGGTCCGGACCTACAGAGGAGCAGAGACAGATGGCAGTAGCCAACTGGAAACGGATGATCGAGATCGCCGTGGATATGGGCGTGCCGGTAATCAACACGGAGCTGTCTGGGGATCCCAACCAGCAGGAGATCTGCAACGGCATGTGGTTCCGTTCTATGGAAGAACTTCTGCCGATCATTGAGAGGGAAGGGCTCCGGGTGGAGATCCAGTCCCATCCGTATGACTTCTGCGAATTAAACAATGAGACTTGTGATCTGGTGAAATCCTTCCGCTCCCCGAACCTTGGTTATGTGTATTCTTCCCCACACGGATTCTTTTATGACGAGGGCAAAGGGGATGTGCGCTCCATGTTACAGTACGCAGGGGAAGAACTGACCCACGTACTGTTTGCGGATACGTTCAACCAGACCATGGACTGCCGCTATATCGCCAACCCGCCGTGGTTAAACGGAAGAGGAAAAGCGGATGTGACAATCCACCAGCATTTAGCCATGGGAGAGGGAGACGTGGACTTTGACGGGATCTTTGAGACGTTAAGAGACATGGACTTCGCAAACAGCCAGTTAAGGGAAGCTGCACCGAAAGCCGGAGGAGACAACATCGCATGTGTATCCATGTTCGGATTCCCGGAAAAGATGGAGAAGCAGGCGCCGGAGGCAAGAGAACGCATTGAACGGGAACTGCTGAAAGGGTAGAGTGAGAATGGAAAAGAAGCAAGGAACGATATTAGAAAAATTATCATGGAAAACAAGATTCTCTTATGGATGCGGAGATACGGCGTGCAATGTGGTTTTTGGGATGATCAGCACGGTGCTGACGCTGTTTTACACAGATTACGTGGGAGTCTCTGCCGCAACAGTCGGAATGGTCATGCTGCTCTCCAGAGTATTTGACGGATTCTCTGACGTTATCATGGGATTTATTGTGGAACGAACCAACTCCAAATGGGGGAAATCAAGGCCGTGGATCCTGTGGATGGCGGCACCGTATGCCGTCTCAGCCGTGCTGTTATTCACAGTGCCCCACACGACAAACTTTCTGCAGTTTCTGTATATGTTTGTGACGTATAATTTTTGTACGACCATCTGTTATACGGCCATCAATCTGCCCTACGGAAGCCTATCTGCTATGATGTCCAGAAGTTCTGAGGAGCGGAGCATGCTCAGTATCGTGAGAATGGGAATGTCACCGTTCGGGCGTATCCTGGCAGTAACCTGCACCATGCCGTTAGTAAAGCTGTTCGGGGATACCCAGTCCTCATGGGTGATCGTCATGGGCATATGGGCTGTGATCGCCATGGTCCTTTTAATCATCTGTTTTGCCAACTGCCAGGAGACCGTAAAGATTGAAGCCCGTGAGAAGCAGGAAAAGATACCTGCACTAAAGGCATTAAAGCTTTTAGTGACCAATCAGTATTTTTGGGCCGTATTGGTCCTCTGGATGATGCAGAATGTGATCTACGGTGTGACAGGGACCATTCTGCCATATTACTGCAAGTACATATTCCACAACGATACATGGATGTACAGTACACTGTATCTGACGGAAACTCTGACCATCGTGGCATCCACGTGTATCGTATGCCCTATCCTGCTAAAACACTTCGGCAAGAGGAATATGGCGCTTGCGGGGGCGGTGTTAGCGCTGGCCGGACAGCTTGTGTTCTTTGCCAATCCCTACAGTTTTCAGTGGATGCTTTTGTGCTGTATCATCAGGGGTATCGGATTATCGCCGTTAAATGCTATTGTCTTTGGCATGCTGGGCGATGTGGTGGAATTCGGACAGTGGAAGCACCATATCCGCCAGGAGAGCCTGATATTTGCCGGCGGGTCGGTGGGAACAAAGATCGGTTCCGGCCTGGCCTCAGCCATCATGACGGGACTTCTCTCACTGGCAGGCTATCTGAGCTCTGCGGCAGGAGCAGTCACCCAGCCCCAGTCGGCCATTGATATGATCATAAACATTTATAAAACGGGACCGATCATTGTCTGGGTCGTAGTCATCATAACACTTGTCCTGTACAAACTGGACAAAAAATATGAAACGATCATGGAGGAACTGACAGAACGGGAACTTCAGGGTCAGCTATAAATGAACAGCAGGGAAGGAGCCTTTGAATCAGGTTTCCTCCCTGCATTTTATATTATAACAGGACGGCGGGCTTGCCCACTTTGTTCTTTATTACGGTTCCGGTATTCACGGGGCGAGCACTGGTAAGTCCTCTTAAACATCCGGGAGAAGTTGCTGGGGCTGTCGAAACCGCATCCCATGGAGATTTCCGAGATGCTTTGGTTGGTCTTGGTGAGCATAAGGGCGCCTTTTAACAGGCGGTAGCGGATCAGATACTGCATGGGCGGGACCCCCAGCGTCCGTCGAAAGCACCGTAAACATTCCCTTTCACCGATATTGGCGGACTTTGCGATGTCATATAGCTTTAATGGTTCCGCAAATCGCTCCTCAATCATATGAATCATTGTTTTGATGCGGCAGGAATCCTGGTCCGGCCTCGCCGTGGTTTCTGAGATCACAGATTCATGGCTTTGATACAGAAGAAAACAAAGGCGGGAGAGCTGTTCCCTGACTGTAAATTCATGGCCCTGTGAACCTACAGAAAAGGCCTCGAAAGCCTTTAAGATGCACTGTGTGGATTCCGGCACAGTATCGTTTACAGGAGAAAACTGCAGGCAGTCTATGGCACAGGAGCTGATGAGCGGCTGGATATACTTTATATAGAAAACAGAGCTTTCAGAGCCGCATATGAAATCCGGATGAAATACAAGAGAATGAAGCCGGCAGGTGCCGGAGGTTTCAGCCTCATGAAGGATATTGGAATTGATCATCAGGCTGTCTCCTGCATTCATGCGCAGGGATCTGCCGGGAACCCTTATCTCTAAAGTTCCGGAGTACAGATAGATGACTTCCAGTTCTTCATGCCAGTGCCAAGGAATCCTGCTGACGCTGTCAACAGAATAGACAGAGTCATAGCCGGCACACGGGAATTCGATGGTTCCGTGGGGCCGCACTTCCCGCCTGTCCTGGTCAGTATAGATTGTACAATCCTGCAAAGGCATAGAGATTCCTCCTTTTTGTCGTTTTTTTTATATTATAGGTCCAAATTTATATTGTTTCAATCGGCAAAAGACGGTATTTATATATTAAGGTGACTGGTGTACAGATATACAGGAGGTATGGGTTTTTATGATAGATTTACATATGCATTCTTATTTCAGTGATGACGGGGAGTTTCAGCCGGAAGAATTAGTGCAAAAATGCAAGGAAAAGGGCATCCGGTATATGGCCATTGCAGACCATAACTGTGTCTGGGCCGTGGAGAAAGGAAGAAAGGCAGCCCAGAAAGAGGGGATTCATTTTATCTCAGGGATAGAGATCGACTGCACCTTTCAAGGGGTTAACCTGCATGTTCTTGGGTATGGAATAGATGAAAGGGACGCGGCTTTTCAAAAGATCGAGGACAATATATCAGAGCAGAGCGGTGAAGCATCGGTTAAGATGCTTGAGGGGACGAGAAAATTAGGCTTTGATGTGTCTGAGAAAGACATGGAAGCCCTGACGGAAACTATGTTTTGGAAAAACCGGTGGACAGGGGAGATGTTTGCGGAAGTTCTATTAAATAAACCGGAATATAAGGAACATGAACTGCTCCTGCCTTACCGTCCGGGAGGAGACAGAAGCAGCAATCCCTACGTGAATTTTTACTGGGATTATTACTCCCAGGGTAAACCCTGTCATGTGGGTATAAAGTTCCCTTCTATGGAAGAGGTGATAACTCAGATCCATGAAAGCGGGGGAAAGGCAGTGCTGGCGCATCCGGGAGTGAACTTAAAGGACCACATGGAACTCTGGAAAGAGATCGCCGTTTCCGGCATTGATGGGGTAGAAGCCTTCAGCAGTTATCACTCACCGGAGGATGCTATGTTTTTCAGCCATGAGGCCGGAAAGTATGAATTGTTTGTGACCTGCGGAAGTGATTACCACGGGAAGACCAAGCCGTCTATTTGTATCGGACAGCACGGCTGCAGCCATCCGGAAGATGAAATCCTGCCCCAGCTTGAGAGCATCGTGAAGTAGACAGTTCAACAGAAAAAATAATCAAGAATAAAAATAGTCAAGCCCTTCCTATCATTTTGAAGGGCCTGACTATTTTCTTGCATGGAATACTTAGATAATCCGTCTATTTTCTTGCGAGCTCGTTGGCCAGCTTAACGATGGTTCCGATGGGATCGGAAAGCTCACTCTGATTCATGGCATTCACATAGCTTGCCCGGTTGTCATAAACCTCGTGCACTGCGTTCAGCAGGGACTTAGAGGTGACCTCCTCCTCGTTCAGTACATAGCTGTAGCCTTGCCGCTGGAATGACTGGGCGTTTAAGATCTGGTCTCCCCGGCTGGCGTTTAATCCCAGCGGAATCAGGATATTTGGCTTCCTGAGGGCCAGGAGCTCACAGATGGCGTTGGCCCCTGCCCTGGAGATGATAACGTCTGCACAGGCAAAGAGATGCTTCAGTTCCTTTTTCACGTACTCAAACTGGCGGTAACCGCTTTTGCCTGCAAGCATAGATTCCAGGTTATTCTTCCCGCAGATATGGATGATCTGAAAATCCTCCAACAGCTCATCAATATTTTCCCTGACCGCATTGTTGATGGCAACGGAACCAAGGCTTCCGCCGATGATAAGCAGAACAGGTTTTGAAGATGTAAAGTCGCAAAGCTTAAGGCCTTTTTCCTTAGAACCGGTAAACAACTCTTCTCTGATCGGTGAACCAGTAAGTACAGCTTTCCCTTCTGGGAGATGTTTTACGGTTTCCGGAAAATTGCAGCAAACCTTATTGGCACTTGGAATGCTTAATTTATTTGCAAGACCCGGTGTCATGTCAGATTCATGGATGATGACAGGGATCCGCAGATGCTTAGCGGCCATGACAACAGGAACGGTGACAAATCCGCCTTTGGAAAACACGACATTGGGTTTCAACTGCTTTAATATTTTCTTAGCGTCAAAATAACCCTTCATGACCCGAAAGGGATCCGTAAAGTTCTTCACATCAAAATATCTTCTGAGCTTACCGGAGGAAATACCGTAGTAGGGAAGACCAATGTCTTCGATCAGCTTCTTTTCCATCCCCTCTTTGGAGCCTATATAGCTGATTTGATATCCCTCTTTCTCCAGTGCAGGTACCAATGCCATATTCGGAGTGACATGTCCGGCAGTACCCCCTCCGGTCAATACGATTCGTTTCATAATACCTCCATCAATTAAACAGATGTCAATGAGTCTCTTTATATTCCTTTAAAGCTTTCGAAAGCTGGTCAGGACATGAGGTACCGCGGAAACCGCATTGGATGCCCGAAAGCCGTTCGATCACCTCGTCTACTGACATTCCTTTTACAAGGGCTGCCACGCCTGTGGTATTTCCCTGGCAGCCTCCCCGGAACTGTATGTCTTTTATTATATCGTCTTCTATCTCAAATTCAATAGCGCTGCTGCAGACGCCTTTTGTTTTGTAAACCATCGTAGTTACCTCCTGATTTTTTTATTGTATACCAAATGGGTAATCCGTATTATATCATAAAAATCGGAGAATACATAGATGGGGAAGCTGTGTTATAATTTTTATCAGACGGAAATAATGACAGTAAAAAGGAGAATGATTTATGAGAATAGGAATTATCGGGGCAATGCAAGAAGAGGTGGAATCCCTGATCTCTTCTATGGAGAATGTAAAAAAGAAGACAAAAGCCTCCATGGATTTTTATGAGGGAAGGCTCTGGGGAAATGACACGGTTGTCGTTATGAGCGGCATTGGAAAAGTAAACATGGCTGTTTGCGCGCAGATACTGATCGACAGCTTTGGTGTGGAAAAACTGATCAATACCGGGGTCGCAGGCGGCCTGTACAAGGATATTGAGATTGGGGATATCGTGATCTCAAGCGATGCTGTACAGCACGATATGGATGCCGTGGGCTTTGGTTATCAGCTGGGAGAGATCCCGCGTATGGAGTGTTCTGTGTTCCAGGCGGATGCCGCACTGATAAAAGAGGCGGAGGAAGCCTGCAAAAAGGCCAATCCGGATATCCAATGCTTTACCGGGCGGGTTTTAAGCGGCGACCAGTTTATCTCCAGCGACCAAAAGAAACACTGGCTGATCGAGAATTTTGGCGGGTACTGTGCGGAGATGGAAGGGGCGGCCATGGCCCAGACAGCATACTTAAATGACGTACCCTTTGTGATTTTAAGAGCCATCTCCGACAAGTGCGACGACACAGCAACAGTAAATTACAGCGAATTTGAGGAAGCTGCAATAAAGCATATAATTAGACTCATTCACGGTATTTTAGACAAAGAAGCGTCAAACTTTGTAAGGCAATAATCCGTGTATTCCCCTCTTTGTGATTCTATAATATAAGAATCATAAAGGAAGAAGGAGAAATATCATGGATGTATTAAAAAACGCATTTTTTTTACCGGGACTGATTGCAGTCATGGCAGCAGGTGTCTTGTCAAAGCTTATTGTCTGGAGAAATTACCGCAGGCTTTTGAGAGATTCTTATGAGATGGACGGGGATAAGAAACAGTGGATGGGAGTGCTGAAAAAAAAGTTTGAAAGTTACTATCAGCTGGAAGCAAACCTGAACAACATTCCCTGTGTTGTGGACAAGTATATGAAAAATCACAAGATAGCCGGAGTGTCTTCCGAGATTATGGAACAGATCACCGGGCTGTGTGCTGTCCTGAGTTTTTTCATGGGTTGTCTTGGCGCAGTCTGGGGGTACATAGAAGGAGCCGATTTAAGTGTTGTGGCAGAGAGTCTGTTTTTAAGCCTGTCGGCCGGATTGTTTCTCGTGTTTGTGGACAGGCTGATCACCTTTGATGGCAGAAAACAGCTCGTCAGGGCCAATCTGATCCATTTCCTCGAAAATATCCTCCCTAACCGCTATCTGAAATCAGTGAAAAAACAGGAAAAAGAAGAACAGGCAAAGCAGAAGGAGAAGCAGAAAGAAAAGGAGCAGGTAAAGGAAGAAAAGAAAGAGGCAAAAAAAATAGAAAGACACTGGCAGGAAGCTGCCGCATCCAGAGAATTTGAACTGACTGATGAGGAAATGCAGGCGGTGAAAGATTTTATAAATGGATTATAAATCTAATGTATACATAATAGAATAATAAAAAAGCAGGAAATCAAAACATGAGGAAAGTTTTTTTATTATTCTGTATCATTTGCATGCTTGGTCTCGCCGGCTGTCAAAAGGAAGAGGCACAGGTGGAGACTACGAAAGTGATCAGCCAGGGAAGCAATACAAAAGAAGGATGGTGGCTGAAACGAAATAAAGAACATCAGCAGCCGGAATTTTCACAGAATGTGGATCTGTCCAAATATGATGCATACTCGGTGGATACGAAGGCGAAAAATAAGAAAGTGATGTATCTGACCTTTGACTGCGGATACGAAAATGGTTTTACGCCCAAAATTTTGGATGTATTGAAGAAAGAGAAAGTGCCGGCGGCATTTTTTGTGACAAAGCCTTTCATCCGGGAAAATCCGGATTTAGTAAAGAGAATGAAGAAAGAGGGACATGTGGTGGGAAATCATACGGTCCACCATAAGAGCATGCCGACGGTCTCAGACAGGGACAATAAGCAGGAACTCATTGACTGTGCGGAATACTGCAAAAAAGCAACCGGTTATGATATGGATATGTTTATGCGCCCGCCTATGGGAGAATACAGCGAACATACATTGGCGCTGACAAAGAAGCTCGGATATAAGACAGTTTTCTGGAGTATGGCATATGTGGATTTTAATGTGAACAGCCAGCCGGGCAAAGACTATGTGGTCCAGCATTTTGAAGAAAATTACCACAATGGAGCCATTCCGCTGATGCACAATGTATCCCAGTCTAACGCGGAAGCACTGGAGACCGTTATCAAGAATATGAGGGCAAAAGGATTTGAATTCCGGTCGCTGAAAAAGCTCCCGGACTATTGAATAGAAGGGTGTTATTTGTTAAAATATAGATAACGCATTTAAACAAGAGAGACAACAGTAAAGGAGAAAGACATGGGAAAAATTAAGTTTGATTACAGCAACGCAAAAGATTTTATCAGGGACCATGAGATCGATATGATCGAGAAGCAGGTTTCGGATGCGAAAGAGTATTTGCTGTCAAGAAAAGGCCCGGGAAATGACTTCTTAGGATGGATAGATCTTCCTGTGGATTATGATAAAGAAGAGTTTGTGAGAATCAAAAAAGCTGCTGACAAGATTAAGAGCGATTCCGATGTATTGGTTGTCATTGGGATCGGAGGATCCTACCTTGGTTCCAGAGCCGTGATCGAAGGGCTGTCCAACAACTTTAACAACAAGCTGGACAAAGAAGTGAGAAAAGCTCCGGAAGTATATTTTGCCGGACATAATATCAGCGGTACATATGTAAAACAGCTGATCGACGTGATCGGAGACAGAGATTTCTCTGTAAATGTTATCTCCAAATCAGGAACGACGACAGAACCCGGAATTGCATTCCGTATCTTCAAAAAACTTCTCAAAGACAAATACGGAAAAGAAGAAGCAAACAAGCGCATCTACGCTACCACAGACAAGGCAAGGGGGGCATTGAAGACACTTGCCACAGACGAGGGATACGAGACCTTCGTTGTGCCGGATGATGTAGGAGGACGCTTTACAGTCCTGACAGCCGTAGGACTCCTTCCGATCGCAGCTGCGGGAATTGATATTGATGAGTTCGTAAAAGGATTCCAGGACGGAAGAGAGATGTTCCTTAACGCGCCGTTTAAGGAAAATCCGGCTATGCTGTATGCTGCGATCCGAAACATTCTCATGCGCAGAGGAAAGGGCATGGAGATACTTGCAAACTACGAGCCGAACCTCCACTTTATCTCTGAGTGGTGGAAACAGTTATACGGAGAAAGCGAAGGAAAAGACGGAAAAGGTATCTTCCCTGCATCCGTTGACTTCTCCACAGACCTTCATTCTTTAGGACAGTTCATCCAGGACGGATCTTCCAACCACTTTGAGACCGTGCTGAACGTGGAAGAACCGGAATTAGATATTGTGCTCGAAGCAGAAGAAAACGATCTGGATGGATTAAATTATCTGGCAGGCAAGTCTATGAACTTCGTAAACCAGAACGCTATGAAGGGAACCATCTTAGCTCATGTGGACGGAGGCGTTCCGAACTTAAGATTTGATATTCCTAAGATGGATGCATACCATCTTGCGCAGCTGTTCTACACATTTGAGTCTGCGTGCGGTATGAGCGGTTACTTAAACTGCGTGAATCCATTCGACCAGCCGGGAGTGGAAGCATACAAGAAAAATATGTTTGCCCTGCTTGGAAAACCTGGATTTGAAGACAGAAGAGAAGACTTATTAAAGAGATTATAGGAGAACAAATGAAAAAGATTGCACAGTTCCATAAAGTAAGTTTTGGACAGTTTTTAGAAAGCTGGCAGGATACCTTTGAAGGTATCTCCGAGGATGAAGTGAGACAGATTTTTGACGGCATTGAGCTTCCCAGAAGGGCTACCAGAGGTTCCGCCGGGTACGATTTTTACAGTCCGGTTGATTTTGAACTCAAACCGGGTGAGACGATCAAGATCCCGACAGGCATCCGTGTGTATATGGAGCAAAGCTGGGTACTGAACCTGTTTCCGCGCAGCGGCCTTGGGTTTAAATTCCGCCTTCAGATGAACAATACGGTAGGGATCATTGACAGTGATTACTTTTATTCAGACAACGAGGGACATATCTTTGTAAAGCTCACCAACGATTCTAATGAAGGAAAGGTTGTCAGAGTAGAAGCGGGAACCGGGATCGTACAGGGCATTTTTATGGAATATGGTGTGACCATAGACGATGATGCAAAGGAAGTCCGCAACGGCGGATTCGGCAGCACAACCAAATAACAGAAAAAAGACCTTGCCTTTAAAGGGCAGGGTCTTTTTTTGACAGAAAGTATATGCCTGAATATGTAAATATCACGTTTTTGAGAGTTTGTGGCCAATGATATGATATTCAGGGGAAAAAGTTTTTGTAATTTCCATGATACCTTCTAGTATAGAAACATTTGTAATCATAAAAAGGTGAATGGTTTCAGGAATTTTCCCGGTGTTTCATATGCTCCAGTTCTGCCGGGGTATGGCCGGAAGCTATGAACAGACGGGTGTCTGCGTACAGACCCATCATCTTCCCGGCAAAGGTATCTGCCTGCTCATACTCGTTGTACAGTTCGGCGATATGCTCAAGCGGTGCGGCTACGTAAATACGGACACAGTAGTAGCAGTACTGGATCTGTTTCCATGTCAGTTCCCTGCGTTTCCTGAAATTCTCTGTATTCATGGCGCCGGGGTTTAAGATGTATTCAGAAAGATATGAGGCCAGATCAGGCTTCTCCATCTGTGAACAGTGATCCAGCTGATGGATATGGGCGATCTCCAGAAGATCATCCTTTGTATACTGAAGGTAAACATCCTTGAGGGAATCGGAAGAGAAAGAGGGAGCGGCTTCTTCTGTTTTTTATCTGATATCCGCCCATAATCAACCCACTGTCTGCAATGCTTGTGTAGAAGTTTTATTACATTTATTTTATCACATAAACAGGGCAGAAAAAAGACGGAGCAGGCATCCTCCTGATCCGTCTTTTCCGTCATAGTTTAATGATTAAGAAAACTGTCCTACCCAGGTCTCGATCTTGTCACCGATGGCCTCTGCATCTTCCATGGAGGAACCTTTCACTCCATAGTAGAACTTGATCTTAGGCTCTGTTCCGGAAGGACGCACGCAAAGCCATGCGTTGTTTTCCAGTTCGTAGTAGAGCACGTTAGAAGATGGAAGACCGGTTGGAACTGTCTCACCGGTGGTAAGATCAGTGATCGTGTCGTTCTGGTAATCCCGGGATTTTAATACCTTGAGTCCTCCGATTTCTTTCGGCGGATTCTCTCTCAGAGACTTGAGCATATTCTGGATCTTTTCAGCTCCGTCCAGCCCTGCAAATTCAAGGGCTTTGACTTTATCCAGATAATAGCCGTACTTCTCATACATGTCGGTCATTGCATCCCACAAGGTCTTACCCTGGGTCATATAATATGCGGCAGCTTCACAGAGGGCTACGGTTGCGGATACCGCATCCTTATCCCTTGCATAAGTTCCGATCAGGCAGCCGTAGCTTTCTTCCAGACCGAACAGGTAAGTTCCTTTGCCCGTATTTTCAAAGTTCAGCATCTGCTGTCCGATGAATTTGAAGCCTGTGAGCACTTCGATCAGGTTTACGCCGTAGCCCTCGGCCACTGCGTCCACCAGGTTGGTTGTGACAATAGATTTTACAACGGCTCCGTCATCCGGGAGAGATCCGTTCATGGCTTTCTTCTGGCTTAAAACATATTCACACAGAAGAGAACCGGACATATTGCCGGTCAGTGCGATATATTCTCCGGTCTTTGAATCTTTCACATAGACTCCGAGGCGGTCGGCATCAGGGTCTGTTGCCAATACAAGGTCGGCATCCTTTTCTTTGGCAAGCTTCAGGCCAAGTTCAAATGCCTCTTTGGATTCCGGGTTTGGATAGCTTACGGTTGGGAAAGCCCCGTCGGGCAGTTCCTGCTCCGGCACTACATAGACATTCTGGAAGCCTAAATCCTTTAATACGCGGCGGACAGGGAGATTTCCTGTTCCGTGCAGAGGAGTATAGACAATTTTTAATTTTGATGCCATCTGGTCGATCGCATCCTGATTATGTACTTGCTTTTCTACTTCGGTGATGTATGCATCGTCGACTTCGGAGCCGATTACTTCATATAATCCAGCTCTGATCGCCTCCTCCCTGGACATTGTCTTAACCTTGGAAATATCTGTGATGGCGTTTACCTTGGCGGTTACCCCTTTGTCGTGAGGCGGCGTAAACTGGGCACCGTCCTCCCAGTATACTTTATAGCCGTTATATTCCGGAGGATTGTGGCTGGCGGTAATATTGATTCCTGCAATGCAGTTATAGTAACGGACTGCAAAGGACAATTCCGGAGTCGGACGAAGTGATTCAAAAATATATGCTTTGATGCCGTTTGCTGCCAGGCACAGGGCTGCTTCCTCAGCAAATTCCGGAGACATATGCCGGGAGTCAAAAGCAATGGTAACGCGCTTTTTGTCCGTGCCCTGTTCCAGGATATAGTCTGCGAGTCCCTGAGTCGCCTTGCGGACAACATAGATATTCATACGGTTGATGCCGGCACCGATGATCCCGCGAAGGCCTGCTGTTCCAAAAGCCAGGTCAGAGTAAAACCGCTCTTTGATCTCGTTGTCATCATCCTGAATGTTCTTAAGTTCCTCTTTTGTAGCTTCATCAAAATATGGATTGTTAAGCCATTCCTGATATGTTTCCTGATAGTTCATAGTAGTGCTCCTCCTTTACGTTTTTCCTTATGTTTTATTATAACTTATTTGGGCCTAAAAAACATTATAAAAGTTGTGATATTGTAAAAGAAATTTCTCTCTTTTTTCTTTTAAATCAACAATATCCTGAAGCTTATTGAGATATCTTGGAGATACCCAGTGTTTCTTATGATTCATGTATTGATTTGAGATTTTCCAAAGCTTTTCCGGGTATAAAAAAAGCACATACAAAAAAGAATAATCATTCATTGTGAGGCGCTGAACTTTATTGTAGCCTTTCAGCATAGTCTCACAGATACTGAACTGATAATCATTTTTTTCCAGAGCCTTTCGGATAAAATAATACAGATCGGTCAGAGGATAGCCATAATAAAAATGTTCAAAGTGAAGTGTGGCAGTCCCATGGGGTCCTATCAGCACATTATGATGGTTGTAGGAACCGTGGCACCAGCCTTCCCTTAACCCTGTAAGTTTTTCCATTTTCGCGCTGGAATCCTCAAGCTGTTTCCAAAAAGGCTGAATCTCCTGCAAAAAAAGATACTCGAAGTCTCCTTTGTTCTTTCTGCTCCCGATATATTTCCAAATACTTTTAAGCTCCCGTCTCCGCTGATGATAGCTCTTTGTCAGGGAGAAATGAGGCGTCCCGTAGTCCGCATGGTAGGGAATTCTGCCTGACGCGCGATGGAAAGAGGCAAGATTCCTGCAGGCGGAAGACAGATCGGAAGGAGAGTGGATATTGCATTCTGTACCATTGAAAGTCCTTCTCATAACAAAAGGCTCATAGTATTTATCATAAGAAATAAATTCATGTTCTTTGTTTACGATATATTGGTCAATTTTTGTAAATCCCTGGTCAATCAATTCTTCTTTCCACTGATGTTCGACAGCCAGACGTTCTTCGGACAGTTTCGTAGCAGACAGGGCAAATAACCCCTGATCAGTGCCGCAGATGATCTCGCCGCGGCCTCTTTTTAAATAATCAATATGCAGATCATATTGATCTAAAAGTATTTTGTATTTGTCGTTCACAATATGCCCTCCTCAAAGTTCTACCTCTAATTGTATGTGCCCGGGGTGCCGGATATGATATCGTCTTGTAATTCGGAAAAAAATGAGGTATACTGGTACTAATCTAAATGTTACAAATGTTACAGAAGTACAATTGGAGGAACAAAAATATGAGAAAAAAATATTTATTTATAACATGTATGCTGATGATCGGGGCTGTTGGCCTGATGGCATGTGGAAAGAAGAGCCCAAGCTCCGAGGGTTCCACAGAAGCCACAACGGCTGAAACAGAGGAGACAACCGCCAGCGAGGAAGTGTCCACGGTAGCTACTGAGGAGACCGAAGCAACCACTGAAGCTGCGAAATCCACAACTGAAGCTACGATCGCAGACAAAAAGGATGAGCAGAAGAAACCGATAAGTGCAACTGGAGTATACAATGGTTTCGGCGACAGTAATTCAGTGGAAGTAAAGATGTCCAGCGGGGAATACAAGACGTTCATCATAGAGGATGAGAAGGTCATGGACGCTTTAAATGACATGGAACCGGGCACAAAGATCTCCTTTACTTATGGAGCCTTAGAAGGCCAGGCAAACATGCAGATTTTATCCGTGAAGAAAAAATAAGTATAAAAAGCACATAGGAATTTATAGTTCCTGTGTGCTTTTTATTACATAGAGGGGAAGAGCATAAGTATGAAAAAATGAGGAAAAATATTTCGGAGGCTGACAGTTCTTTTTATAGGTTTAAGTAGTAGCAAGACTTTAATAAAGCAGAAAAGCCTCAATTGAATTTCTATACCAGATTAGTTACTGTGTATAACCTCCATATAAACGTCCTCTTCCATCATTTGTTCTTTTGATTTTTTATCCAGATATAGCAGATAACCACTCCGGTTAAAGCTATCCCTCCCGTGGTTATATATGGTAATTCAATATTGCTTTCATACAGATACCCAGTTAATAAAGGAGCAATAACTTTGCTAAGATTTCCGGCGGTACTGGCAAATCCCATCAGTGTTCCTTTATGCTGATTGTCAGTTTTTGAAAGGGTTGCGTTTAATGTGGGTACTGTAATAGCAGAAGATACCGCAAATAAGCCAAAAACCACCAACACACTAACAAACCCAGTTGTCAATACCATGGCAAATGCTACTAAGGCTTTGCAAAACATACCTATCAGTATTAGTCGCTTCTCACCAATTTTTTTTGCTAAAGGACCAGTCAAAAAGCCTTGTACTACAATCAAAATACCTGCTAGAGCCATCCAAATAACACCAACTTGCTTAGTGGAAAATCCAAACTTATCTACGACATACAGCCCCGTAATTCCTTGCAAGCCTGTTTGACAGAAATGCACGACGAAAATAAGTATCAAAACCATTCCTGCTGAGCCAAAAATTATACTTTTCAGGTCTGAAAAATCAAAGGGTTTTCTTTTTTTCGTCTGTCCTGAACGCTCAATTGACTCTGGCAAAAGTGTTAGAATTAGCAGAAAGGCAATAAATGAAATGCCGGCTCCTGTAAAAAATGGGAGCGCAAGCGAATAGCCTGCAAGAATGCCTCCCAATAATGGTCCCATCATTACGCCAACGCTCATTGAAGCTCCAAGTTGACTCATATTCTTGCTTCTTTCTTCCTCCGAGCTGGAATCTCCAACATATGCCAAAGATGCAACGGACGTAGCAGATGACAAAATACCCGATAAACTGCGAGCTATAAATAGTGTCCAAAAGGATGAAGCCAAACCGAACAGGAACAAACTGATGGAATATCCTATAATACCAATGCTGATAATCGGCTTTCTACCAATTCGGTCGGACAGTGCACCCCAAAAAGGTGCGCATACTGTTTGTGCCAGAGCATATACGGCAGTGAGCCATCCAAGCTCACGACCGCCAGCACCTAGATTTTCCATGTAAAATGGCATGACCGGAAGAATTAAGCTATATCCTAACGCAATCACCAAAGTAGCAAGATTTAAAGCGAAAATCGGTTTTTTATTCATCAATCGTCACCGTCCCCTCCGAGCCGTCCACCGTTATCATTTGTCCATTTTTAATACTTCTCGTGGCTGTGTGTGTCGCCATAACGGCAGGGATACCACATTCCCGTGCAACAATACTTGAATGACTGAGAGGACCTCCAATATCCGTTACAATTCCACTTGCAGAGGCAAATAAGGGTGTCCAAGCCGGAGTTGTAGTAACGGCAACCAAAACACTTCCTGGCTGGAAATTTTTAAAATCTGCCGGACTATTTAGTACGCAGGCACGAGCTGTCACGACACCAGAACTGGTTCCTATACCCCTCAACACGGTTTTTCCATCTTTTTGTTTCTGTGGTGCATGTGATATGCTTTTTACTTTCTTCTCAGGTAACTGAGCTGGTGGCACATAGCCCTGATACTTTTTGAGTTCCGCTTTTCGCTCAAGTATCGAATTTCTTCTATCGGATAAAGGTATATTTTTGTCTAACTGTACTATGAGTTTTTCCAATTCCAATTTTGTGAGCCAATAAATATCATCTATATGCGAAGTAGCTCCGCCACGTATAAGGCGTGCCGAAATTTCATGAAACATCTGGCGAATCAGAGGATGCCCCATTCCCATGCAATAAATAGCATTTTCACGCATAGGAGCAGTTTCCTGCGCCCAATGGAGCAACTTCAAAAACAGTTTTTTGCGTGAGCTACCTATATGTTGTAAAATTTCTTCTTCTGCCTGTTTCCTATGCTTTTCAAATTTGGATTGACGTAAAAAAGGACTTTCACCTTTGCCTTCTACAAAGGTTTTTATGGATTCAAAGGTTGGTGTAAGTGTTTCCTGCGGTGTGGAATATGCAAAATCAAATTCATAAGCGGTACGACCAAACTCTTTAAAATACTGATTGATTCGATTTTTCCATTCTATCCATACTTCCAGCGAAACTTCGTCAGGCGGAACTGAGGACATAAAATTTTCCGCTATCTTTGCTGTTGGATTACTTTGCAGATAAAGGTTGAGAGTATTATTTTGCTTAACCCATTCCGAGAGACTCCACAGGTTCTTTTCGGCTTGCAGAGCAATCGTATCAAATCCAAGCAGGAAAACAGAAATATCTGTCATACCAGCGCGACGAGCCGCTCCCTGAAAAAATTTTGTAAACAATGTTTCGCTGATAGAGGCGGCTGGCAATGTAAGCTGAATTCTTGTAAAATAAATACAAGCGGCATAAAATACAGTCTGAATCCCCTCCATTATTTGATGGGCATTCAGCGTATGCAGGGGCTTTTCTTCCCATTGTTTAATCACATCCTCAAATTCTTTTCGTGCTGTTTCCCAGCGTGCAACACTGTTCGTGAGCGCACGGCGTAAAGAACGGGGTGAAAGGGATTTGACAGCAATCAAAAGTGGCTTTGAATTAGCGGAAAGATAAACATATCCGTTAATAATCGTATATGCTCCGTTTTCTGGCAGTAGCTTTTTCGCACTTTTACCAAACATATCTACCCATAAAAGCGCCGACGCACGGTTGACTATTTCAAGCCCAAGTGTGGCGAACAAAGGCGTAACAGGATTTGGCAAGTGTTCCGCTAGACTGCCTTTTGTATATATAACATCCTTTTCCGGTAATGTCCATTCCGGCGGTAGGACAGTAATGGGGCGAGCCTGAACAATATACAACTTATCTTTTTCCAGTGCCCACTCTACATCCATAGGCATTTCATAATACTTCTCAATTTTTTTTCCAAGCTGTGTCAATCGCATAACTTGATTGCGAGTAAGCGCATGTTTTTTCCTCAACTGTTCAGGAGTTGGGATTTCTTCTGTTCCATCTGAGTTGCGGACTGTCATAATCTCTTTGTTTGCTACTTCATACGATACAATTCGTTCAGCATTTTTATCTACAACGATTGTATCAGGGGTGACTAAGCTAGAAACCACCGATTCGCCAAGTCCCCACGCGGCGTTAACAATCATTTCGCTACGTCTGCCATTGATGGGGTTTAGCGTAAACATAACGCCGGACGCATCGGAAAACGCAAGCTTTTGTACTACAACAGCAAGTGCGACAATTTCCTGCTTTATATCATTCTTCACGCGGTAAGCAATAGCGCGAGCTGTCCATAGGGAAGCCCAGCACCTCTTTACAGCGTCAAGAACTTCATTCTCACCTTGTATGTTAAGATAGGTTTCCTGCTGGCCTGCAAAAGAAGCGTCGGGCAAATCCTCGGCGGTTGCGGAGGAACGGACAGCCACCGCTATATTTCCCAATCCGGCATATGCGGTTTTAATTGCATCTGATACTTCCTGCGGCATTTCTCCATTATGGAAAAGCATCCCTATCTGCGTAGATACATTTTCAAGCTGGCTGGTATTGTTAGAGTCAATACCGTCCAGCAACTTATTAATGTGAGGCTGAATATGGTTCTTTTCAACAAAAATCTTGTATGAAGTAGTCGTAACATGAAAGCCCTCCGGCACAGGGATACCCGCTGTCAAAAGTTTTGATAAAGACATACCTTTTCCGCCGACCATTTCAAGGGTTGCCTGTTTATGCAACAAGGGTAGAGTATAATAAATCATAATAATTCACCTCCATCATTCATAATTCCGTGTAGAAATATATCCATTGTTTCATCAAGCATTTTCTCCGGACTGGCTGATGGTCGGGATGTGTAAATGCTTGATATAATGGAGTTAATTAACAAACGCGTCATAAGATCGGCATTCGTCTTACGGAAGACGCCTGATTCCACTCCATTTTCAATTACAGATTTTATAATATCCTGATATGCGTAACGCGCAGTTTTCAGCCGATTTCGATAATCTTCTTCTAAATAGTCAGATTCTGTATTTAACCACATCAGCACCGTTCGATACTGCTTTGGTACTCCAAGATGATTCAGCATGATTTTTCTAAGACACTGTTCCGGCGAGGATTCATCGGCAATAATCCTATGAACCTTTTTAATTGTTTCTTCTATTTCTTTCTCAACTGCATATACAACAATCTCGTCTTTCGTTTTGAAAAAATCATACAGACTGGACTTTCCCATGTTTGCTAAAATCGCAATTTCCCTCATTGATGTTTTTTGGAATCCATTTTTCTCTATGAGCTGCAAAGCAACACTGATTATTTCTTCTCGGCGTTCTTCTTGTTGTTCTGGTGTAAGCATAATTCCTTTTGGCATATTTATGATAGCTCCTTATAGCGACCATCGGTCGTTTCTTGTTTCGCTTTTATTATATAGCGACCGATGGTCGCTTGTCAAGGCTAATTTTTAACTTAAAAGCCGCGGCAGAACATCATAGTCTGCCGCGGCTTTTTGTCTCCGTTTCTTTTTAATAGTCTTCTGAATGAATCTGGAAGAATTTTTTCGGATGTGCACAGACCGGACATACTTCAGGCGCCTCGGTTCCGTAATGTACATGTCCGCAGTTTGTACAGATCCATGCCTGTTCTGTATCTCTCCTGTAAACAATTCCTTTGTCGATATTCTCTGTAAGCTGCTGATAGCGTTCGTCATGGCGTTTTTCGATGCCTGCAACCATCTCAAACAGGGCTGCGATTTCATCAAAACCTTCTTCTTTTGCTTCTTTGGCAAAAGTCGGATACATATCCGTCCATTCAAAATTTTCTCCCGCAGCAGCATCTTTTAAGTTGACTTCTGTTGAAGGCATTCCGTCATGCAGTAGTTTAAACCAGATTTTTGCATGTTCTTTTTCATTCAATGCGGTTTCAGCAAAGATATTGCCGAACTGCACATAGCCGTCCTTTTTTGCCTGGCTTGCATAAAAATCGTATTTTGTACGTGCCTGTGACTCCCCCGCATATGCAGCCATCAAGTTCTGTTCTGTCTTCGTTCCTTTTAAATTTGGCATTCCACATAACCTCCTAATTTTATAATAGTAATTATTATTGTTTTATTGTCTCAGATATAAGTATATAAGTCAATACATACTCTGTTATTATTATGGTACAATAAGGATAAAATATTCAATTAATGGACGCAATGTATGCTTAAAGGAGGCGGCCCCTATGAGAATGTATGATCTGATCTTGAAAAAAAGAGATGGATATTCCCTTGCAAAAGAAGAAATCAGGTGGATGACAGACAACTATTTACATGGAAAAATTCCGGATTACCAGATGTCGGCAATGATGATGGCAGTGTATTTCAGGGGAATGGACACACAGGAGACTTTTGAACTCACGATGGCCATGGCAGAGAGCGGAGACCGGCTGGATCTGTCAGGGATTCCGGGCATCAAAGCAGATAAACACAGCACCGGAGGAGTGGGGGATAAGACCTCTCTTGCGCTGGGACCGCTGGCGGCGTCCTGTGGTGTTCCTGTTGCAAAAATGTCGGGAAGAGGACTGGGACATACAGGAGGAACCATTGATAAACTGGAAAGCATTCCGGGATTTCAGACAGCGCTCACAGAGGAGCGGTTTATGGAACAGGTAGCATCTGTGGGCATAGCGATCATGGGACAGACAAAAGACCTGGCACCGGCGGATAAGCTTTTATATGCACTTCGTGACGTGACGGCAACCGTAGATCAGATCTCGCTGATCGCCAGCAGTATTATGAGCAAAAAGCTTGCGGCCGGCGCGGATGCCATACTGCTGGATGTGAAGTGCGGCAGCGGTGCTTTTATGAAAAACTTTGAGGATGCCAGGAAGCTTTCGGAGGCTATGATCCGGATCGGGAAAACTGCCGGAAAAAATATGGCAGCGGTCATATCGGATATGGATCAGCCTTTGGGAAGAGCAGTCGGCAACGCGCTGGAGGTAAAAGAGGCCATTGATACACTTAAGGGAGAAGGTCCCGAAGATTTTACGGAGCTTGTGCTGACGCTTGGCTCCCGGATGCTCTGTATGGCAAAGAAAGCGGAAACACCGCAGGAGGCACGAAAGATATTAAAACAGAAGATCTCGGACGGAAGCTCGCTGCATAAATTCACGGAATTTGTCACGGCACAGGGGGGAGATCCGTCATGGATCGAATATCCGGAAAATTTCTGCAAGGCAGGTTATATAGAAGAAATCCCCTCTGTAAAAAACGGTTTTGTCACTGCTTTTAACACACAGGAGATCGGAGTCTGTTCTCTCCTGCTGGGCGGAGGAAGAGAAACGAAGGAAAGCGCGGTCGATCCGTTTGTGGGGTTGGTGCTCCGGAAGAAAAAAGGAGAGGCAGTAAGAAAAGGGGAAGGACTGGCGGTCATATACGCCAACGATAAAGAAAAACTGGCAAAAGCAAAAGAGCATTTTCTGAAAAATGTGACGGTTGAGTCTGAGATGAAGGAGCCGGGGCCGCTGATCAAAGAGATACTTTCTTAAAAGAATTCATGAGAGGGCTTCTTTTTTCATAAGTTAATAAAAAAACGGAGCGCGCTATGAAAAGATATATCGTTTTTATCATGATGGCTGTAAGCTGCTGTTTGTGTGTCGGATGCTTAAATCAGGAAAAGCACGGCGCAAAAGAGAATGTAGACTATGCAGTCTGCAAAAAAGAAAATTTGCCGAAAGAATTAGCGGCACGAATTAATGAACAGAAGGATAAAGTTTTTCATTTTACGTATTCTATGAAAGAGACAATGTACTATGTGATCGGATATGGGAAACAGACAGGAAGCGGATATAAGGTCCGGGTGAAAAAGATGACCATGGATGAAGGCCATGTCTATATAGACACGAACCTGATCGGAGTTCCGAAGCGGCAGCAGGAAAAAGGATATTCATATCCATATATCGTGATCAAGAGCCAGAATTATGAAAAAGACGTAGTATTTTTGTGATATGTCACAAAAACTTTAGAATTGTTTTATTGATTTTCAAGCAGTGAAACCATATAATGGAGTCTATAAATGCTTGAGAAGATCGAAGGAGGAAAAGCATTCGTGGATAATAGACAGAAGAAACCGGATAAAAATAACAAGAATTCCATTCAGATGATCATATCGATTTTGATTACATCTATTTTAGTGGCTGTCTTGTTCAACTTTGTAGTGGGCAAATGGAAAAACGGTACAGAGACCGAGATTTCCTACGGCAAGTTTGTCAAGATGATAGAGAAAAAAGAAATTAAAAAGGTTGTGTTCGAAAGTGATGTGATCACCGTTATTCCGAAAGAATCAGAGAACCCGCTGTATAAGACTACATACAAAGTAGTCCAGCTTCCCGTACCTGATTATCAGCTGGTCAACCGGCTGGAGAAGGCAGGGATCGAAAATTACCAGGCAAAGGCAAAGGACGGATCTGAGGTTCTCATGAGTGTTCTCGTGAGCATTCTGCCTGCCATCATTATTTTTGGACTGCTGATGTTTATGATGCGCGGAAAGAGCGGTATGATGGGCGTAGGAAAGTCCAACGCCAAGGTCTATGTGGAGAAGAAGACAGGCGTCACCTTTGCCGACGTTGCGGGACAGCAGGAGGCCAAGGAGTCCCTGACCGAGATGGTGGATTTTCTGCATCACCCTGACAAGTATTTAAAGATCGGTGCAAAACTGCCCAAGGGAGCACTTCTTGTGGGACCTCCGGGTACCGGTAAGACTTTGCTAGCCAAAGCAGTGGCGGGAGAAGCGAATGTTCCGTTTTTCTCCCTGTCCGGTTCTGATTTCGTGGAGATGTTCGTTGGTGTCGGTGCGTCCAGAGTCCGTGACTTGTTCAAGCAGGCCCAGTCTATGGCTCCGTGTATTATATTTATAGACGAAATCGATGCCATCGGAAAAAGCCGTGACACGGGCATCCAGGGTGGAGGAAACGATGAGCGTGAACAGACATTAAACCAGCTTTTATCTGAAATGGATGGATTTGATACTTCCAAAGGACTTGTCATTCTGGCTGCTACCAACCGTCCGGAAGTACTGGATAAAGCACTTCTGCGCCCGGGACGTTTTGACAGGCGCGTCATCGTAGAGCGCCCGGACCTGAAAGGAAGAATCGAG
Organism: Anaerostipes faecis; assembly: GCF_910574135.1. Taxonomy (NCBI): domain Bacteria; kingdom Bacillati; phylum Bacillota; class Clostridia; order Lachnospirales; family Lachnospiraceae; genus Anaerostipes; species Anaerostipes faecis. The sequence continues at coordinate 36,818 of NZ_CAJSYK010000005.1, forward strand.
ACTTTAAAAGTCCATTCCAAAGACGTTAAGATGGATGAGAGCGTAGACTTTGAAGAGATCGCCCTGGCTACATCCGGGGCAGTGGGATCGGATCTGGCCAATATGATCAACGAAGCGGCCCTGGCTGCTGTCAAAGCAGGAAGGGAGTATGTGTCTCAGTCAGACCTGTTTGAGGCTGTGGAAGTGGTCATCGCCGGAAAAGAAAAGAAAGACCGTATCCTCGGCAAGGAAGAAAAACAGATCGTTGCATACCACGAGGTGGGACATGCGCTTGTCATGGCTCTCCAGAAGGAGTCTGAGCCGGTGCAGAAGATCACCATCGTGCCAAGGACGATGGGAGCCCTCGGATATACGATGCAGAGGCCGGAGGAAGAGAAGTACCTGAATAAAAAAGACGAGATGCTGGCAGACCTGGTATCCTTCTTTGGAGGCCGTGCGGCCGAGGAGATCAAGTTCCACACGGTGACAACCGGTGCGTCCAATGACATCGAACGGGCCACGGCCATCGCGAGAGCCATGGTGACACAGTACGGTATGTCCGAAGAATTCGGCCTGATCGGCCTGGAATCCATTACTAACCGTTACCTGGACGGACGTCCCGTTATGAATTGTGCGGAATCCACCGCGGCAAAGGTAGACGAGGTGGTTATGGGAATTTTGAAAGATGCATATAAAAAGGCGCTTTACCTGATCCGGGACAACATGGACATACTGGATGAGGCTGCACAGTTCCTGATCGAGAAAGAGACGATCACAGGAAAAGAGTTTATGGAAATCTTCAATGCCAAGAAAGAAAATTCTGAACAGGAAGAGGAAGATTCCAGGGAAGATGCCTCAAGCTCCACGACAGAGGATGAGCCTGCACAGGAACAGCCGTCGGAAGATATGGAAAAAAATTCTCAGGATATGTAACATTCTGGACATCCCATGTATAGATTTGACAGGATTCGGTTATAATGATACAATAAAGTTCACAGTATACAGAAAGTGTCACGAGTTCTGTATAGATAGAATGGGGTGAAAGAATGACACAGATGGATATTCAATGCATTCGTAAGTCAATTCAGGAGCGCATTGGCAGCAAAATCAAGATCAGCTCAAATAAAGGTAGACACAAGTTTGTAACATCACAGGGAGTCATTACGGAGACATATCCGAACATTTTTTTGGTAGAGATTGAAGACGACAGCAGCACCAAAAGCAAAACTGTCAGTTTCAGTTATCAGGACGTGATCACGAAAGATGTCAGGATGATGCTGCTGGAAGGCTGACACTGTACCGGATACAATTTTAATCTTGAAGGAATAGATTCCTTCCTGTCTGAATATATTTGTATATACAAGACAGGGAGGAATTTTTTATGGATTTTAACAAAAAGGATTTTTATGGAATCGTTGCAAAAGAACGAAAGCAGGTACAAATAACAATCGACCAGGACTGCAATGTGCCTGATACGAAGCCGGATGTGGAGAAGATGATCCAGACCAAAGGGCTGGTGATCATGCAGGAGACAGAGATGATGGTGGACCGTATCCGGATCAAGGGAGAATTTCATTTTTCAGGCCTGTACGGGACAATTGACGCCAGGACCTATTTAGAGTCTCTGGATTTTGTTCTCCCCTTTGAGGAGTATATACATATGGACGGCGCTGTGCCGACAGATTATGTGAAGGTTTCTTATGTCATTGATGACATCAACACAGTGCTGATCAATTCCAGGAAACTGAGCATAAGAATACTTCTGACCCTGACCCTCCATGTCAACGAGGAGATTAAAGAGGAAGGCATTATCGATGTTCTTGGTGACGGGATATCTTCCCTGAAAAAGGAAGTTCAGGTGACAGACTTGATCGTCAATAAAAAGGACATTGCCAGAATGAAAGAGGAGCTGGTTCTGCCGGCCAACAAATCCAACATCTATGAGATTCTCTGGAGCCAGGTGGAGCTTGAGAATGTACAGGGAAAGTTAAAAGACCATAGCATCGACATACAGGGTGATATGCATGTGTTTATTTTATATCTCGGAGAGGATGAACAGCTTCCGGTCCAGTATGCCAGGTGGGAGATCCCGCTGCACACAGAATTGGAGTGCTATGAATGTGCACCGGGAATGATCGGCAAGATCCACATTTCCCTTGGAAACCATCAGCTGGAGATCCGTCCGGATGTGGACGGAGAAGAGAGAGTGGTATCGGTTGACGCAACTCTTGAGTGTGATATTAAAGTCTACGAAGATCAGGTGCTTTCTTACGTGGGAGACTGCTATACGATGCAGAAGACTCTGGTGCCGGAATATAAAGACTTTGCTTTTGAATCCCTGATCGGAAAAAATCAGGCTACCATGAAGATGGCGAAGCGTTTTTCCATCGAGCAGGAGCCGGGAAAGCTTTTGCAGGTGCTTTCTGTCAAAGGAAGCTGCAATTTAGACGATGTGGAAGTCAAAGAGCAGGGGCTCCAGGTGGAGGGTGTCCTGATGGCGGATGTGCTGTTTTTGTCCAGCGAGGACCAGAACCCGGTAATGAGCAGCTCATATATGGAACCGTTTTCTTACTTTATCGAGGCTAATGGTCTGATGAAAGAGGACGATTATCAGCTGGATGTTATGCTGGATCATATCAGCGCCACTCCGACGGAAGGGGATGAGATCGAGATCAAAGCAAATGTTATATTTGACTTCATCTCTTTCCACAAAAAAGCGGAAAAGATTATGACAAATGTATCTGAGCAGCCTCTGGATTATGAAGAACTGCAGAAGATCCCGGGAATCGTCGGATATATCGTGAAGGACGGGGATACTCTGTGGTCCATAGCAAAACGTTATTTTACTACCGTTGACGATATCCGTGATCAAAATGAAGGCATTGAGGAAGTAAAGCCAGGTGATAAACTGTTAATAGTCAAAGAAATTGAATGGAATTGATAAATAGGATTGCATTTTTATAGGAACAATATTATAATGTTCTGTATACAATACTAAGTTTCAGCGGCAGGAGACAGTGAGGAGTACAGATGAAAAAGGTAGTTCTGAAAGCTTATGGAAAAGTAAATTTAGGGCTGGATGTAGTACGGCGGAGAGATGACGGGTATCATGAGGTAAGGATGATCATGCAGACAGTGGGTCTTTTTGACCGGCTGGAGCTTAAAAAGACTTCCGGTGATTCCGTCACACTTTCCGCCAATCTTAGATTTCTTCCGGTCAATGAACAGAATCTTGTCTGTCAGGCCATCGCAGCCGTAAAGAAAAAGTATTCGCTCAAAGACGGCGTGGAAGCGTATCTGGAAAAGCGTATCCCTATCGCCGCAGGCATGGCGGGCGGCAGCTCTGACTGCGCCGCAGCACTGAGAGGAATGAACCAGCTGTTTGAACTGGGACTTAAGGAAGAGGAACTGTGTGAGATCGGAGCCGGGCTGGGAGCGGATGTGCCTTATTGTGTCATAGGAGGAACTGCACTGGCCGAAGGGATCGGAGAAAAACTTACAAAGCTGCCCCCTGTGTCGGACTGCCATATACTGATTGCCAAGCCGGGGATCAGTGTATCCACGAAAACTGTGTATGAGAATCTGGACGTGCCGGGCCTTTCCTCACACCCGGACATCACAGGAATGATATCTGCCATTGAAAATCAGGATTTGAAGGGGATCACAGGAAGGATGGAAAATGTTCTTGAAACAGTCACCATACCAAGATATCCCGTGATCGATGAGATCAAAGAGTTCCTGCTTAAACAGGGAGCCGAGAATGCACTCATGAGCGGGAGCGGACCGACGGTCTTTGGAATCTTTGCTTCACAGGAAAAGGCACAGAGAGCCCTTTCCAATCTAAGATCCTTTGAAGATGTGAAGCAGGCCTATGTGGTGGCGCCGGTCAATAGAGAATCATAATTGGAGGGAACGAAAGATGAGCAGTGATAAATTAAAAGTAAATGTCAATGAATATCTGCCGCTGAGGGATGTGGTGTTCAATACACTCAGACAGGCGATCATCACCGGAGAGTTTGTGCCCGGAGAGCGTTTGATGGAGATCGCGCTGGCAAACCGTCTCGGAGTCAGCCGTACCCCGGTCAGGGAAGCCATAAGGAAGCTGGAGCTTGAGGGGCTGGTAGTCATGATCCCGAGAAAGGGCGCGGAAGTAGCCCGCATCACGGAAAAAGATTTAAGAGATGTCCTGGAAGTGAGAAGTTCTCTGGAAGAACTGGCAGCAGGACTTGCCACGGAGCGCCTGGATGAAAGTTCCAGAGAGAAGATTCAGGCAGCCCTCGACAATTTCCGGGAGGCCATCCAGACGGATGACAATCCTAAGATCGCAGACTGTGATGTGGAATTTCATGATGCCGTCTTCGAGGCGACTCAGAACAAGAGGCTGATCCAGATCATCAACAATCTGAGAGAACAGATTTACCGCTACCGTCTGGAATATGTCAAGGATACGGCATATCATGCGGTCCTTCTCAAAGAACACGAGGAACTGGTGGAAGCCATGTTCGCCGGGAACAAAGAGAGGGCGAAAGAGATCATGAAACGTCATATTGACAATCAGGAAGAGACGGTGATCAAAAAGATCCAGGAAGAAGAAAAATAGGTCTGAGGACTTTCAGACAGAACTCTGTGCGTACGCATAGAGTTCTTTTTTTTGCTCATACTACTTTCAAAGGTGGTGTGAAAAAATGGATCGATTTCATGATAAAAATCACAAAATGAAAGGTGTAATATCAAAGGATCTGGAACAGAATATTGCTTATCTCGAAGCGGTATTTTCAGACTGCAATGATATTGTAAAGAAGAAGTTTTACGTCGGGAAGAAAAAACACACGGGAATGTATGTGATCTACACGGACGGGCTTGCCAAAGCCGACATGATCCAGGAAAATGTACTGGAACCTCTCCTCACAGACCCTCTTCACCCTCTGAAAGAGTCTGTGACCTCCTGGGTGATTGAGAGTGCAGACCGGAAGATGGTCACGACAATGGATGAAGTTGTCACGGCCGTTTTATCAGGAGATACAGTACTGTTTTTTGACGGGCTTGATCAGGGGATTTTTATATCCAGCAAGTTTTTCCCTACCAGAGGAGTGCAGGAAGCCGACAGGGAAGTAGCCATGATCGGTCCGAAGGACAGCTTTAATGAAAGTCTCAGGACCAACACGGCACTGATCCGAAGACGGGTCAGGGATACGAGAATGAAGGTTGTCCAGCTTAGGATCGGAACAAGGAGCAAAACAGATGTAGCGCTTATGTATATCGAGGATCTGGCCAAAGATGAGGTAGTAAAGGAGATAAAAAAACAGTTGGATGAACTGAATATTGACGGAATTTTTGACAGCGGAATGCTGGAACAGCTCATGGAGCAGGACAGCAAATCTCCGTTTCCCCAGTACCAGCTGACTCAGAGGCCGGACAAGGCGGCAAGCGGGCTCATGGAGGGAAGAGTTGTGCTCGTGGTGGACAATTCTCCGGAGGTCATTGTGCTGCCGGTGACGCTGAATATTTTTTTTCAGGCCAGTGATGACTACTATAACCGGTGGGAAGTAGCCACATTTGCCAGAATCCTTCGATATATTTCTTCTTTTATTGCCATCGGGCTGCCGGGATTTTATATTTCCATTGCAAATTATCATCCGGAAATTCTTCCCACACCGTTTATGCTGTCCATTGTGTCGGCCAGGGAGGGAGTGCCTTTCCCTGTCGTCGTGGAAGTTCTGCTTTTGGAACTTGCGTTTGAACTTTTAAGGGAAGCGGGTATCCGCCTTCCGGGACAGCTGGGCGGCACCATAGGCATTGTAGGAGGGCTGATCGTAGGACAGGCAGCGGTGGATGCCAATATTGTCAGCACGATCGTGGTAATTGTTGTAGCCTTTACAGCCATCGCATCGTTTTCTATACCAAATGAAAGCTTTTCGGGGGTATTCCGGCTGCTGAGATTTTCTATTATGATCGTCTGTGCCATATGGGGTCTTTATGGATTCTTTCTCGGATTCCTTGCGATTGCAATCCATTTGATGAAGCTTCAGAGCTATGGAATCCCGTATCTGTTTCCGACCGTATCAGCCACGGTGGAAGAAACGGACCCCTGGGAGGATTATATGGTGCGCCTGCCTATCAGGCGTATGATTTTCAGGCCATGGTTTACAAAGGACGGGGCGAAAAAACGCCAGGGAAGGAGGAAACATCATGTGGACGGCGAATCTTGAAATTTCTAAAAAGCAGGGAAGCAGGATCTTTCTTCTGGAAACCTTCTGCGGAGTGGGCATGTTCCTTCCCCAGGCATCTGCCTTGAAATCCGGTGAAACAGGGCTTTATACGGTGCTCCTTGGGGCCCTTGCCGCGGCCTGCTATCCGTGGCTTGTACAAAAAGCAGAAGGCAGTCTGACCATGGAAGAGGTATTAAAAAAGCACCGGGTGATTTCCTTTCTCTATTATGTGAGATTTTTTATAAACGCCGCATTTTTTTATGCATATATGCTGATCTTAGCCAGGGTGTTCCTTCTGCCGTATATGAATATTTACTGGATCGGACTGCCGATCATTTTTCTGGCTTTCCGGATGAACGGGGAGGGGCTGGACGACAGAGCGAGAGTCATGGAAGGGCTGTTCTGGTTTATCCTGATCCCGTTTATTTTTATCCTTCTTCTCAGTACCACGGAATTTTCTATGAAACCCTTCCTGATCCGGAAGTTTGAACCGGAGAATCTGGCGATGGGCGGGCTGTATGTGCTCGCACTGTTTCATCCTATGGAACTGGTGTGGTTTTATCAGGGGCATATGAAGGAAAAGGGAATAAATAAGAGGACGCTACTTGGAATTATCATTTTATCGGCAGGAGTGTTTGCCGCCACGGCGGGAAGCCTGGGTCTTCGGATGATCAGGAGAGACCCGTTTCCGGTGATCTCCATGGCCCAGAATGTAGCCATGCCGGGAGGGATCATGGCAAGGCTGGACATTTTCCTGATCGCATTCTGGATCGTTGGAGTCTTTTGTGTGCTGAGCGGATACCTGTTTTATGGAAACTGGAGTTTTGAAAACACATTTCCGGGGAAAAAGAAATGGGGCAGGTGGATTTCTTACGGCGGACTGTTTTTGACCACTGGATTTCTGATCCCTATGATCCGTCTTTGGGAAAATTATATTTCTGTGTTCCTTTTTGCAAATCTATTGCTGGGCATTTTAATTCCGGCAGTTTTGTTTTGGCTGGAACGGAGAGGAGGCACCCATGAAAAAGATCATCATTAGCCTTTTGATGGCCGCAGTCACAGCAGCGGCACTTACGGGCTGCAAAGAAGCCGGGGACATCGAGGACAGCAGCTATGTTTTGGCAATGGGCATCGAAAAGACAGAGAACGGATATCTGATCGATTATTCCTGTGCAGATTTTTCCAAGGCTCAGGATAACCAGGGAACGAACGTGCCGTCCAAGTCTGTGGTTTATTCAGGCAGGTCTTTAAATGAGACAAACCAAAGTTTTGAGCGAACCCAGCCGAAAAAATTAAACTTTGGGCATTTAAAGGTGATTGTATTTACCAACGGACAGATTGATGATACTATGATAGAGGAGCTTTTAAATCATTCGGAAATCGCAAAATCCGTACTGATTCTTAAAAGTAAAAAACAGTTAAAAGAGCTTTTTTCGATCGAGAAGGAGCTGCCTGTCTCCTTTGGTGAATACATGGCCAAAGGCATTGAAAGTTCTCCGAAAGTGAAAAAGCCCAAGGATCTGAGCCTTGGCAGGATTTACGGCAGAAAGTGACAAAAATCAGCCTTGACTTGTATTGGATGAGATGGTAAGATGGATACATTCACACAAGATATAGTAGAATAAAAGATCATATCAAACAATATATAGTAATTTGATTGAGAAAATAGCGATGAGTCCCCTGCCTGCGGTGTCTCCTGCTTTCAGCGGGATATGCCGCAGGCAGGACGATGCTCTGGGAACAGTCAGGGAGGAGAGAGTATGATACGGGTAGTAAAAAAGGACGGAACAAAAGAGGATTTTAATATTCAGAAGGTGGTGACGGCGGTAAATAAATCCGCCTACCGTGCCCTTGTGAAATTTACGGAAGATGAGATTGATGAGATCTGTGGGTTTGTCAATGGGAGAGTGGACGAGCTTAATAAGGCGGAAGTACATATTACGGAGATGCACAATGTGGTGGAAGGGGCTCTGGAGAGGGTAAATCCCGACGTGGCCAAAAGCTACCGGGACTACCGGAATTATAAACAGGATTTTGTGGAAATGCTGGATGATGTGTATAAGAAAAGCCAGTCCATCATGTACATAGGAGACAAAGAGAACAGCAATACAGACAGCGCCCTTGTGTCAACGAAGCGGAGTCTCATCTTTAATGAGCTGAACAAGTCTCTGTATCAGAAGTTTTTTTTAACGACAGAAGAGATTCAGGCCTGCCGGGACGGGTACATTTATATTCATGATATGTCAGCCAGAAGAGATACGATGAACTGCTGTCTGTTTGATGTGGAGGCCGTGTTAAAAGGCGGCTTTGAGATGGGGAATCTCTGGTACAATGAACCAAAGACACTGGATGTGGCCTTTGACGTCATAGGAGACATCGTGCTGAGCGCGGCCAGCCAGCAGTATGGCGGATTTACGGTGCCGAATATTGAACTGATCCTGGAACCGTATGCCGAGAAGTCTTATGAAAAAGGCATTGAAAAGTATGAAGCCCTCGGCCTTTCCAGAGAGCGGGCAGAGACCGAGTCCCTCAAGGATGTGCAGAAAGAATTCTGTCAGGGATTCCAGGGACTTGAATATAAGTTTAACAGTGTTTCTTCCAGCCGCGGAGACTATCCTTTTATCACAGTGACCGCAGGAACCGGCACAGGCCGGTTTGCAAAGATGGCAACGATTACGATGCTGGATGTCAGGAGAAGAGGACAGGGAAAAGAAGGACATAAAAAACCGGTGCTGTTTCCAAAGATCGTATTTCTCTACGATGAAAATCTCCATGGACCCGGCGGAGAACTGGAGGATGTGTTTGAAGCGGGCATCCGCTGTTCCAGCAAGACGATGTATCCCGACTGGCTGAGCCTTACAGGGGACGGATATGTCCCGGACATGTATAAAAGATATGGAAAGATCGTAAGCCCTATGGGCTGCCGAGCATTTTTATCTCCCTGGTATGAAAAGGGAGGGGCAGAGCCTCTGGACGAGCAGGACAAGCCGGTCTTTGTGGGCCGTTTTAACATCGGGGCGGTAAGTCTGCATCTGCCGATGATCTATGCAAAGGCAAAGCAGGAAAGCCGTGACTTCTATGAAGTGCTGGACTATTATCTGAATCTGATCAGGGAGCTCCACAGAAGGACCTACGATTATCTGGGAGAGATGAAGGCATCCACAAATCCTCTGGCTTACTGTGAGGGAGGCTTCCTGGGAGGACATCTGGGACTTCACGACAAGATCAAGCCGCTGCTTGAGTCTGCCACAGCATCTTTTGGGATCACGGCGCTCAATGAACTTCAGCAGCTGCACAACAAAAAATCCATTGCTCAGGACGGCGCATTTGCACTGGAAGTCCTTGAGTACATCAACAGTGAGGTGACTAAGTTTAAGAAAGAAGACGGGCATTTGTATGCGATCTATGGAACACCGGCAGAAAACCTCTGCGGACTTCAGGTGAAACAGTTCAGAAAAAAGTACGGTGTGATCGAAAATGTCTCTGACCGGGAATATGTGAGCAACTCTTTTCACTGCCATGTATCCGAAGATCTGACGCCGATCGAGAAACAGAACTTAGAGGGACGTTTCTGGGAAAAATGCAACGGCGGAAAGATCCAGTACGTGAAGTATCCGATCAGCTACAATAAAGACGCTATACGGACGCTGGTAAGGCGTGCCATGGACCTGGGTTACTATGAAGGGGTGAATCTATCCCTGTCATACTGTGACGACTGCGGGCATGAGGAGCTGGAAATGGATGTGTGTCCGGTCTGCGGAAGCAGGAATCTGACCAAGATCGACCGCATGAACGGTTATCTGTCTTATTCCAGAGTCAAGGGAGACACGAGGCTCAATGACGCAAAGATGGCGGAGATCGCCGACCGTAAGTCGATGTAGGGAGGCTGCCATGGTTTATATTGGTGCAGTACTTTTAGTAATCGGTTCAGGAATCTTGATTCAGCCTGTGGTCAAACAATTTTTAAACATACGGCGGTATTCTGTGAAAGTGCGGGCTGTCTGCACCGGGCAGAAACCATATGTCAATTATCTGAATTTAAAAATGAAAAATCCTGTCTTTACTTATACATATAAAGGCATTGAGTACAGTTCGGTTCTCAGGCTGTATAAATACAGGGAAAAAGAAGAATACGCAGAAGGCCGGGAGACCGAAGTGCTCCTGGACCCTTCAGATCCAAAGGAAATTTTTATACCGCAGTCATTTGTGTCTTTACTTGGGACAGAGCGGCTCCTGCCGTTTCTGGTCTTTGCAGCGGCGGGGCTTTGGATGATATTAGCATAGAGGTGGGAAGTATGAGGTATCACAACATTACAAAGGACGATATGCTGAATGGGGACGGTTTAAGAGTTGTCTTATGGCTGTCAGGATGTACCCATCAGTGCAAAAACTGCCACAATCCGGTCACCTGGGATATCCATGGCGGATTGGAGTTTGACCGGGCGGCAAAAGAAGAACTGTTTGAAGAGCTCAGCAAAAATTATATCAGCGGTCTGACGTTAAGCGGAGGAGATCCTCTGCACCCTGAGAACCGGGAGCCGGTAGAACAGCTGGTCAAAGAGGTCAGAGAAAAGTTTCCGGAAAAGACCATATGGATGTATACAGGTTTTCTGTGGGATGAAGTCTATACTCTGGATGCCGTAAAAAATACAGATGTTCTGGTGGACGGTCGTTTTGAGGAAGACTTAAAGGACACTGCCCTCAAATGGAGAGGAAGTTCCAACCAGAAGGTGATCGATGTGAAAAAGTCGCTGGAACAAATGAAAAAAGTGCTGTACATAAGATAAAACAAGGCTTGACGGCCTGCCTCTTCCATGATACAATATGTAAGCTAGACTTTAGCGTTGGAAGAGGTCTTTTTTTTTATGCCTTATTTTAAAAACAATGGAGGTGGAAGTTGTGCGCACAAAAATCACATTAGAATGTACAGAATGTAAGCAGCGTAATTATGATATGATGAAGGATAAGAAAACACATCCGGAACGTATGGAAACAAAGAAATACTGCAAGTTCTGTAAAAGACACACATTACACAAAGAAACTAAGTAATGCACGTTTATTTAAGGAAGTGAGAACATGAAGAATACCAGCAAATCAAGCAAAACCAGCTGGTTCAGAGAATTGAAATCAGAATTCGGAAGAATCATCTGGCCTTCTAAAGAACGCATTGCCAAAGAAACCGGCGTTGTGGTCGTGTGTGCTATTATCATTGGTATGATTATTGCTGTTCTGGATTTGGGACTTCAATATGGAATCAAGATGTTAGTAGGGTAAAGGTAAGGAGAGCATATGGCAGAAACAAATTGGTATGTAGTTCATACCTATTCCGGATATGAGAATAAAGTAAAAGCAAATATCGAAAAGACGATCGAGAACCGCAAGCTTCAAGATCAGATTTTAGAAGTCCGGGTACCGCTTCAGGACGTAACGGAACTGAAGAATGGTGTGAAAAAACAGGTTTCCAAGAAGATGTTCCCAGGATACGTGCTGATCCACATGGTGATGAACGACGATACATGGTATGTTGTCAGAAACACCAGAGGTGTGACAGGATTCGTAGGCCCTGGCTCCAAACCGGTCCCATTGACACCGGCTGAGATGAAGCCATTGGGAATCAACGTGGGCGGTACAAACGAAGAAACGCCTAAGAAGGAAAGAATTGATATTGATGTTGAAGTAGGTGATATCATTGTTGTTACTTCCGGTGCTTGGGAAGGTACGACAAGTGCAGTTACCGTAGTAAATGAGCACAAACAGACAGTGACCATCGAGGTGGAGATGTTTGGACGTGCCACATCAGTAGAGATTGATTTCTTAGATATCAAAAAAGCAGAGTAAATGACAAAACCTCTGCACGTAACAAGGTGGGAGGGATATCTCCCGTAATTACCACAATCATCAGGAGGTTAACGATTATGGCAAAGAAAGTAGAAGGATATATTAAACTTCAGATTCCGGCAGGAAAGGCAACACCAGCACCGCCGGTAGGACCTGCACTTGGTCAGCACGGTGTAAATATCGTACAGTTCACAAAGGAATTTAATGCAAAGACTGCAGATCAGGGAGACCTGCTCATTCCTGTTGTGATCACAGTATATCAGGACAGAAGTTTCAGCTTTGTGACAAAGACTCCTCCGGCAGCAGTTTTATTAAAGAAAGCCTGCAAGATCCAGTCCGGGTCCGGAGAGCCGAACAGAAAGAAAGTCGCAACAGTATCCAAAGCAGATTTACAGCAGATTGCTGAGACAAAGATGAAAGACTTAAACGCTGCATCTATCGAAGCTGCAATGAGCATGATTGCAGGAACAGCAAGAAGCATGGGAATCGAAGTGGAGGAATAGGCATTAAACACTTAATGAGGGCAAGCCAGAGGCGCAGGCCGAATTTAGTGTGAAAGCCGTTACCGAGACTCAGTGAAGGCGAGTCGAAGACGAAGCCTGAACGCTTAGTCGAGTGTAACTTCCTTAAATTTAGAAAGTGGGAGGGTTGCTCCCGATATGACCACAGGAGGTATTTTTAGAATGAAAAAAGGAAAAAGATATGCAGAGGCTGCCAAATTAGTTGACAGAACGAAACTGTACGACGTAAAGGAAGCAGTATCTGTAGTAAAAAAAGCAGCGAATGCCAAATTTGATGAGACGATCGAAGCACATCTCCGTCTCGGAGTAGACGGCCGTCAGGCAGATCAGCAGATCCGTGGAGCAGTCGTACTGCCTCATGGTACCGGTAAAAAAGTTCGTGTTCTTGTATTTGCGAAAGATGCAAAAGCAGAAGAAGCAAAGGCAGCAGGAGCAGAGTATGTAGGAGCAGAAGAACTGATTCCTAAGATCCAGAAAGAAAACTGGTTTGACTTTGACGTAGTAGTTGCAACACCGGATATGATGGGTATCGTGGGACGTTTAGGTCGTGATCTTGGACCAAAAGGATTAATGCCGAACCCGAAAGCCGGCACTGTAACAATGGACGTTACAAAAGCGATCGAAGATATCAAAGCAGGTAAGATCGAATACAGACTGGACAAGAACAATATCATTCATGTACCGGTAGGTAAGGCTTCTTTTACAGAAGAACAGTTAGCGGACAACTTCCAGACGTTAATAGATGCTATTATCAAAGCAAAACCGTCAGCAGCAAAAGGTCAGTATTTTAAGAATGTGACAATCACTTCTACAATGGGACCTGGAGTTAAAATTGACACAGGCAAGTTTGCTTAAATAAAATAGTTAAAGTTATGACAAACCCCTCTAAATTTATAGAGGGGTTTTTGAATGCAGTAAATTGTGTGCCATGCGTGCAAAAAGAGAGGAAAATATGAAGGATTTAACGGTAGGGAAACCATTTGAAGTCATCGGAAAATTTGCGCTCCCTATGATTCTCAGTATGATATTTCAGCAGGTGTACAGTGTTGTGGATAGCATTGTGGCCGGCCGGTTCATTGGAGTCGATGCACTGGGAGCAGTAGGCGCGTCCCAGCCTATTACAGTCATCTTTATTGCCATAGCCGTGGGGACCGGCATGGGAATTAATGTTGTCATATCCGGCTTTTTCGGAGCCAAAAAATATAAAAGAGTAAAAAGCTGTATTTCCACGGCGGTGATCACAATCGTGATCATGAGTGTTATTTTGACGGTGCTGGGGCTGGTGGGATGCAGGTGGATGATGAGTGCCATGTCCACCCCGTCCGATATATTTGAAGATTCGGCCCTGTATCTGAGGATTTATATCATGGGCATCTTGTTCCTGATGCTTTATAACGGGGCAAATGCAATCTTTACAGCGCTGGGTGACTCTATCACACCGCTGATCTTTTTAATCTTTTCATCGGTGCTGAACATCATTCTGGATGTGCTGTTTGTCACCACGTTTTCCATGGGTGTCGCAGGAGTTGCATGGGCTACCTTTATAGCCCAGGGTATTGCCTCTGTTCTGGCCGTGGTGACGGTATTTAAAAAGAATGCCAAAATACAGGCCGGAAACTATCAGAGATTCAGTCCTCTTCTTCTAAAAAAAATGACATGGATCGCGGTTCCAAGCATTATGCAGCAGTCTTTTGTATCGGTGGGACAGCTGTTTGTGCAGGGACGGATCAACAGCTTTGGGTCTGTGGTCGTGGCAGGCTATTCGGGAGGATTTAAAATACAGATCTTTATCCTTTCGGTACTTGGAACTATCGGCAATGCAGTTTCAAGCTTTACAGCTCAGAATGCTGGCGCCGGGAAATGGGAGAGAACAAAGGAAGGCACAAATGCCGGGATTAAAATTATTGTGGCTATGGCCGCAGTATTTTCTGTTCTCTGTCTGGTCTTCAGCCGTCAGGCAATGGGGCTGTTTCTTTCCGGAAACTCTGCAGAGGCAGTCAGGAGCATGGGAGTGGGGGTTGATTTTCTGAGGATCAATGCTCCGTTCTTTGCGCTGGTCAGTGTAAAATTTGTCTGCGACGGAATGCTCCGGGGCATGAGTGAAATGAAAGGATTTATGGCTTCCACATTTGCCGATCTGATCGCGAGGGTATCCCTTTCCTATGTGCTGTCAGTTCCGTTTGGTGCTGTAGGAATATGGGCTGCCTGGCCCATCGGATGGGTGATAGGGACCAGCGTGTCGGTGTGGTTCGGGAAACGGGCACAGAAAAAATATATATGAGCAGTAAAAAGACCGGGGAAGCGGAGTCCCGGCCTTTTTACTGTCTTTCCACAGAGTATATTTCATCACTGTGCACAATGTTATTATGTACATATTTTTTTATTTTATGATACTTAACCGGGGACTTAACAAAATGATCAATGTGATATAATGGAAAAGAGAGAATACAGGCGATTGACTTAAGTGTGCGGGAGTAATGCTTCCGCGGAAACGTAAAGGAGGACTGGATATGATCTCAATTTATCATCAGGCAGAAGAATTAACCAGGCAAGTAATTGAAAGCTTTTATCATCAGGATTCGAATAATTTAATCCAAAAACTTCATCCGGATGTAACGTGGATCGGAGCCGCGGACGGACAGTGTATCAAAGGCTATGAACAGGTTTGTGAATACATTAAAAATTTTGATGTGCCCAGATGTGATATTCTTAAAAAAGAATTTCAGGTAGTTGCAAACAGTGATGATATTTTTATTGTAGCAGGGTGTATGAAGGTTGCCGCTTCACAGGGAAGGGGTGAAATATTAGGTGCAGTTCAGCGCATTACTCTTATATGGAAGACAGAGGGGCAGAAGTTTAAGCTGCTTCATTTTCATGTATCAAATCCGATTGAATTCCAGAAAAATAATGAACGTTTTTCTCACTCGATGGGAACAGAGACATATGAATATGTTAAAAAACTGCTCAGCCAAAATCGGAGCCGCCTTATTGCCTACGGGAAACATGATCGGACTTATGTTATAAGGAATAAAGACATTGTATATATAGAAGCAGAAAATACAGACAGTGTGATCCATTGTCTGAACAGGGATATTCTGTCCAGGGAATCTATATCCGATCTGGAGAAAAAAGTCGGAGAAGGTTTCATAAAAACGCACAGAAGTTTTATTGTCAACAGCAGATATATTACCGGAATTAAGAGATACCAGCTGGCGATCAGCCAGGGAATTGAGCTTCCGATTCCTGAGAAAAAATACAGGGAGATCAAAGAAAAGGTTCTGCGCGCAGTGAACCAGAGACAAAACGAAATTTATATATAATATTTGGTTATTGACTTGTCCTGAGCAGTCATTGGCAGAATATGATTGAAAATACAACAAAACCCCGATATAGTAAAAGATAAGCATTGTAACAAAACTGCAGGGTCTTTGGGAAAACAGATGACATCGGAGTTTTAACAGGCATAGATACATAACGGTAATAATAAGAAGATCCTTCATTGCTGAGGGGTCTTTTTGTTTATTATTTTTCAGGAAAGACTTTGTTTTGAGACGGAGGTGATCATGTGGCAGAAGAACCGAAACTTAAGGCAGCACTCCAGACAGGAGTACATATAGCAGGAGAGCCTTTTCGGGTGTCCATTGTCTATGGTGAACACGGCCTTTGTCTGGGTGCCGGATGGGAAAATGATAATCATCACAAGCTGAGCCTGTGGGGTATCATGGACAGTCTGTCACTGGGTCTTCCCCAATTTTTGAACTGGGAAATGGAGCTTAAGAGAGCAGGAGTATTATACAGGGCGGGAAGACAGGAAATTTTAATGGAGATCAGCACTGCCGAAAACAGGAGACTTCTGTTTGCTGCCAAAATAAAAGAAGGGATTTACAGTCTCAGACTATATCCTGAAATCTCCTGCAGGCTTCACGATCTGCCCGTGATGGGAAAATACTTGGGAGAGCAGGATTTGATCAGAGTCCGTTATATGCAGGCCGCATACCAGGAAGAGGGAGGATTCCGGGGACAGTGTCTCATAGAAGCCAGTTTTTCGGGAAACGAGTACAAATTCGGAGATGAGGACGTCAAACTTCCCCAGCAGGACATTGAGGAATCAAAGCCTCCGTCTCCGTCAGAAGAAAAGAAATCCGGCGTACACTGGATGGAACTGAACAAAAAAATCGGCCCTTGTTTTGTAAAAAGAATCGGAGGAGCGTTTCAGGACGGAGCAATCCAGGTGTGTGTGGATGCAGGAATTACGATCTCGGTCCTGACTCTTGAATTCATGGAACTTTCTCTGGGGATCAAGCCCGGACCGAAATTTGATTTTCAGTTTGGATTAAAAGGCATGGCAGTGACGGTGAAAAAACCTCCCCTGATGATCTCAGGAGGACTGTATGTGGCTGAACCCGGACGGCTCTATAACGGTGAAGTTACAGTGGCATTTGAGAAGTTCACTTTTTTAGCCCTCGGCTCTTACGGACTGACGAAAAAAACAGACAAACCTTCTTTTTTCGTATATTTGATGCTTGATTATGCGTTCGGCGGGCCGCCTTGTTTTTATATTACGGGATTATGCGCAGGTTTTGGCCTGAACCGGAAAATCAACATACCGTCTTTGTCCGGGGTCAAGGATTTTCCTTTTGTGGCAGCGGCAAGGGGCACAGGCGGGACATTAAAGCCGGGAACAGGAGCTTCCGATGCCCTGAATACTCTAAGTGATCATATTGAACCGTGTGAGGGCATGAATTTTCTGACGGCAGGGGTCAAATTTACATCCTTCGGCATCGTAGAGTCGGTTGTGATTGTCAACGTGGAGTTCGGGACGAAGTTTGAGCTTTCCCTCCTGGGGACGTCTGAGATCTCACTTCCTCCCAAGTGCAGTGATCCGGTTGTCTACGGATGCCTTAATCTGAGAGCGGTCTTCTCACCGGATGACGGAATTCTGCTGATCGAGGGGGCCATGTCAAATGACTCTTACCTGTTTTGCAGGGATGCCGGACTCACCGGAGGATTTGCTTTTTATTCCTGGCTTAAAGGAGAATATGCAGGAGATTTTGTGCTCTCTGTAGGAGGATATCATCCTCAGTTCCAGAGAAGGCATTATCCGGCGGTGGACAGGGTGGGACTGAACTGGAAGATCAGCGATCATCTGGAACTGATCGGAGAAGCTTATTTTGCGCTGACGCCAAACTGTCTGATGGCAGGGGGCAAACTGGAACTTAATTATCATACAGGAAAGCTTGCGGCCTGGTGTCATGCTTATGCGGACTTTCTGATCCGGTGGAAGCCGTTTCACTACGATATTAACATAGGAGTGAGTGTGGGCGCGTCCTACCGTCTGGACCTCTGCTTCATTCATAAGACTTTCAGGATCGAACTGGGCGCGGACCTGCACTTGTGGGGGCCTGAATTTTCCGGAACCGCACATATAAAATGGTTTATCATCTCTTTTACTATAAAGTTCAATTCGGGAAGCCAGAATCAGCCGCCAAGGCTTAACTGGAAACAGTTTTACACAGAATTTCTGCCGGATTTTGGCGGCGGCGTAAGAGGAGAAGTGTCCTCGTCCGACATCAGTGAAAAGAGCCAGGAGCCGCTGAAACTGGCAAGAATGAATCCGCAGGGAGGTTATCTTGGAGAAAGGGAGAAAGAAGGGACCAAATACCATTACATAAGTGCGAGACAGTTTCAAATGGAAATTGAGAGTGCCCTGCCGGTTGTGTCTGCACAGGTGAACAAAAAGGGTGAAAGACTTAAGAACCCGGGGTATGGCATATACCCCATGGGGCTTACGGGACTTCATGCTGCGCTGGATGTTCGTCTTTACGGATACGATGCGGATGGAAAGATGTCGGAGACAGGGGTGAATTACCGGCCCGTCTATAAAAATGTCCCCAGGGCATTGTGGAATGACCGGAGACCGGATATGAACCAGGACATGATAAAGGACGCATGCATGGGACTTTCCATCTGGGGCGGCGAAAAGACCGGACACTTCATACCGCCGGATAAAGGAGGAAGTCCGGGATGGTACCGGCTGGCACAGCTCTTAAAAAATGAGGAGTACCACTGTCCGGAGCATTTTATGTGGGAGAAGGCAAAAAACATAGAGGGAAAGGATTTTACGGGAGAAGAGATGGAGGATTCCATTGCGGAAAATGATAAGAGAAGAGAATGGCTCTCGGAACTGAATGAGTTTGGAGTGAGGACGGAAGACGAGATCCGTATGGAGCATTTTGCAGCACATTTAAAGCAGCTCCTCTCTGCACCGGCGGAGATGAGGAGTACGGGATACCGGGAAGATAAAAAATAAGGAGGTCCGGCTATGGAAGTGAGCATGAGGTTTGCAGACGAAGATCTGCCTGAGATAAAGAGCGGGCTTTATGAGCTGGAAATAGAATTGAATACCGGGATCAGAGAAGATGGCACGGAAAAACAGAGCAAAGAGACAATTCACCTGGTCGCCGCGGCAAAAAGATTTTCGATGGACCCCGGCGAGGTGTATTCTGTTTATCCGGCGGCAGGGAGTGAAGGAGAGTTTTCAAACTGTCTTCCCCATATTGTGTTTAACCGGGGGACTCTGCCGTGGGAGTTCGGGTGCCGGGACGGAAGCCCGGGGCTGGCTGTATTCCTCTGTACGGAGGATGAGGGAGTGCAAAAGCGCACGATGAAAGTGGCAGAGATTTGCTGTCCGAAAGAACCGGGTGTTTTTGTATCCGAACACCTCCGGGCGCAGAACAGCGATGCCGAAACCGGGGATGAAACATGTGAGTTTGTGGATATTCCCCTGAAATTATACCGTCGGCTGTTCACAGACTCGGAAGAGCGAAAACTCCTCACTCATGTAAGACAGGTGAAGCTTGATGACAAGGTAACAGATCCTCTGGTCAGGGACGGGACATTTTCCTGCCTGGTGTCGAAGAGGTATCCGAAGGAGCCGGAAGAAAAGGGGAAAAAGACTGCCCATAAAGCCTATGTAGTTTCCCTTAAAGAGTATGAGGGGGTCAGCATTCCTGAAAATGCAGGATTTGTGCGTCTGATCTGCCTGTATGCATGGGAGTTTGTCGTCACAAAACAACCGTATGATTTCCGGGCAGCTTTGAAGAGAATCTCTCCCGGTGTGCTGAAAAGGGCGGTGAACCCGGAAGGAAAGCAGGGGGAGCTTGTGGATATTTTAAGCAGGGGGTACTGTCCGGTGAATCACGATGTCAGGGATGGGAGCAAAACGGTTTCCTGGTATCGGGGACCCTGGATTCCATACGGAGAAAAACAGATGAAACCCAGATACCGGATATTCTCAGATCAATTTTATTTTTATGATCCCGTCTGCGGAATGATGGATGTGAGTTATGCATGTGCATGGCAGCTGGGACGGATGGTTTCCATGAATCATCTGACGGTGTGCAGGGAGCTTGTTTCATGGAGGCTGGATCACTGCTCGGAGGCGGCACAGAATTTTCAGCAGAGCCAGCTTTTTGACCGGATTCCTGCAGAGGGAAAAGATGTGGGGGAGCAGCTTATAAACGCATGTGTCCGGGCGGCCAGTCAGCTGGCAGCCGAGAAAGGGGATGAGGCCGATGGGACGGTGGATTCAGGGAAAGTGTGACCGTACCGGCTATTTTGAGGGGCTGGGCTCCGAAGGATTTCCGGAATCAGTGCTGGAACTGTTAAAAGAGGCAAGCCTGTTTTATCATGTTCCGGCGGCGTACCTGTTTCCGGTGCCGGATATGCTGAAAAAGGACAGCCTGAACTTTTTTCAGGTGGACCACAACTGGGTGCTGGCAATGCTGGACGGGATCTGCAGTGTGGGAAGGAATGCATCCATCGACTATGCCCACGACACGGAGCTGATCGTGGATATTTACCGGCAGGCTTTAAGGGAAAATGAGCAGGTGCGCCTGAAACTCCAGGAAAGAGAATACACGGATACAGAAGAGGATGTCCCGGAAGTGATCAGCGGATTTCTGCTGAATTCCGTTTTGACAGAAAATTTCCGGGGACTGGAATTTCGGGCATATGGTCAGCGGGAGGGAGGAGAGCTCTTAAAGGCGCTTCGGATTGAAACTCTCGGGCGACAGCTTCTTCTGGGAATTTTTAAAGGAGAGATCCGCAGGCTTGAGATTGCGCAGCCTCCGGAGGGGCTCCATTTTGGATTCCATACCGAAGACGGGGTGATGAAAAAAACGGTCCGGGAGATCAACGAGGGAAAGCTGGGTGACAAACAGGCGGAGCTTGTCTGGAAATCCAAAGAAGACAGAGTGATCGATGTGAAAGCCTCGGCGGCCAAACTGAAGGAGGCAGCAGGACTTCAAAATATGACATCGGCAGAATTTGCACTGGAGATGATACAAAACGCACAGACCGGAGTGTATACAATGGGGGAGGAATTTAAATGAGAATTTCAGATGATCTTGAAGAAATGCGCCTGCTCCCAATCCATGTGGAGGCTGCTGTGTTCGGCAGCGGGAGAAATGTTTCCATGGCCAACATCAATGAAAATTATCGGAGCCTGCTGGCAGCGCCGGCGGGAGATGACATGGAGAGCAAAACATTTACGGGAAACAACAGCCCGGAGGAGCCCGGGGTACATCTGCATTTTATTCTTCCGGAGGAGTTCACCCACGGAAGCCAGCAGGAGGAAGGCGGGGATATCGTCTATCCGGACTTTCCGAACCGGTGGACTGTAACAAGGATCGCGGTTTTGGAAAGCGAAGGAAAGGAACCGGTTTTGACGAGAAAAAACTGGATTCTTGAGAGTGATCTTCTCTCAGCGTTCCCCGACAGCGACAAACAGTACACGTCCATCGGATATCATGATCCGAAAAAACCGTACCGGTTTCTGGGCAAAATGAGAGCCTGCGACGGCGTGATTACTTCTCCCGGAGAACATCTTCCCCATCTTTCGGCAGTGAGTACGGGGAAGCCTCATTTCAGCGGATATTATCCGGAGTGTAAAAATGTTCTTGGCTGTTATGACAGTCTTTCTGATCTTGAGGTCAAAGAAGGGACAGAGGATTTTATAAGACTTACTTATATTGTGTGCGGCTGGACAGAGAATGAGGACCCCAAAGATCATACGGTGTGCCATGGAATTGTCACCGGAATCAAATGGACGGGTCCCTCCGGCAGCTATGAGACAGGGCTCCCAAGCGGCACCAGCATGCCCAATGTGGCGGTGGGAAATTCACTGGAAGAGGCCGCGGCAGCCCTCGGAAGCTATTATCTGAAGCAGCCGGAGATGGAAAAAGTGCTGAAGCATTTGTTTTTCGGCACCCTGTCCGAGTGGGAGAAGCTTGACGGAGCTTTGGAGGGGGAGAAGAAGATCAAACAGTACCAGTTCCTCCCCGAACCCTCCAAGGAAGAGCTTAAAATTCAGGGAAAAGAAGCCGGGTGTTTTCGGGAAAGGGAGGAAATCCTTTATGAGATTTTCCGCCGCAGAAGACATCAGGAGGAATATGAGGAACAGATTAAAGAAGAACGGCAGGAGATCTATCTGCTCTGGCGAAAATATGCGATGGACCCCAAATTTCTTGAAAAGGCAAAGAGCGGAATTTCACAGAGGATGGAAGCGGTCACTGATCTGGAAAAGAAAAGGAAACATGAGGAAGCCCTGGAGCAGGAGGCGGTCAAAAAACTCAGAGCTCTGCTTGGAGACGGGGAAGCATTGATCGAGGCACCGGGAGAGAGATACTGGAGGCCGAGAGACCTTACGTTCTTGCTGGAAGGGGCCGGCCAGAGCAGCATCTATAAGCGGCTGGAAGAGTATAAAATTGACGGTAAGATCCCCGGGCGGAACCGGAAAGATATCATTTCTGAAGTCATAGTAAAGATTTCGGGAGTTACGGAAGGAGAAAAGGTCAAAATTTCAGGTGAGCAGCTTTTAGAGGGGACGGAGCGGATCAAAGAACCGGTCATAGAGCAGCTTGTCCGGGAGGGGGCACTGACTGCCAGGGGCTGTATTTTCTATACGGCGGACAAGCTTCTGCGCCGGTATAAAAAACAGAGAGACACAAGGCTGATGTCTCATGCGGTCACGGCATATGAAGACTGTCTTAATAGCAGAGAAAACCTATGCGGAGGAACAATGGCCAGTCCTATTGGAAACTATGTATGGTCTCCGGCGTGGAATCCCCTGATCCTTGAGTGGAGTATCAAGTATTATCCCGACCCGAAAATAAAAGAGGGGGCTTCGGGCTTTGAAAACTGGAGGCTAAAAGAGACGGATTTTGACTATGAAGGAGAAACGATCGGGGAGGAAGTTTTTGAGCCTTTCACCGGCAGATGTATTTTATCACCATATGGGGCTGACTATTTGTCAGGGATGTTTAAGAAATATGTGTCGGATGAGAAATACAGGGATATAGGCAATAAGATGGCAGGGATGAAGATTTTGTCACAGAGCCTGGACGGTTTTCATGACAAACTGATCACCAGAAAGGAAAGTGTGGTTGTGGCTCCATGGATGAACCGGACGTTAGACCAGGAGATCACGGCGCTGACTTCCCGGGCCATTCAGGGGACAGAACTTTACGAGGACTTGAATCAGTCCAAGAGAAACCAGAGAAAGCCGACAGAGGCCTTTTATCCCATAAGGGCGGGCTTCGGAAGGATTGACCGGGTCCGTGTGATCGACAGCTTTGGAAGGGTGCTGAAGTATGATGTAGGAGACGTAATCGTGCCTGAGAACCTTCGAATGGGGCAGGATAATCCTGCACCAAGGTTTTTGCTGAGGCCGAGAATCCTGGCGCCTATGAGGCTAAGAAGCCGCTGGATTATGCAGGAGACAGGCATAGGTGATGAAATATCACCGGTTTTTGGATGGCTGTGGGTGAATCTTTTGGATTCCTGTCTGCACATCTACCATCCGGACGGCACTATGGCCGGCAGTATTCAAAATACCATGAGGATGGACGGCAGCGGCATCTTTGAAATTTCTTTGAGGAACCCGCCGGGGCAGACAGGGAAAGAAGAGGAGATCTTAGACGGGATGGGGCCCGGCCTCCGGGGATTTGCAGAAGGGCTCTTAGAAGCCGGCAGGAGAGAACCGTCCACGCTGCCGGAATTTTTAAAGGCTCTCGATGACAGTATGTGGACAAGCAGATCCGGAGGCGGTACTGCTCAGGAACAGATTCAGGCCGGCATGGGCAGGCCGCTGGCACTGGCAGGGATTGAAATTAAAGTGGAAGTGAAGGGCAGCAGCCCTGTGCCCATGATTTACGATAACAGTGAAAGGGCAGAGTCTCTGCTTGACCGGCTTCAGATACCCCTTCGCATCGGAGACGAAGTCCGCCAGACAGACGGGACTGCAGGGTTTTATCTGCACGGAGAAGGCGGGGGATTTTGCGTATTTCATCAGTGCCGGAGCGAGAAGGGAACAGAGAGCAGGACGGCATATCTGGATCAGAATACAACGCTGAACATGAAAACGACAAAAGACGCTTTGCCCACAAGACTGACTGTTTTGTTTCATCCGGCAGGAAATATCAGTATGACAACAGGGCTGCTTCCGGTCAGAGAGATGAAACTCAGCGAAGCCTGGACAGAGCGGGCTATAGAGAATATTTATCTTACATTGTATTACGGGCCTTTCCTGACGCCGCAAAGCCAGCTTCAGATGTTTCTTCCCAAAGCTATGGAAAAAGAATGGAGCTTTTTATCCTTTGAAAAACCGGGAATAAAAAATGAGGAACGGGACATCAAACCTCCGTGGATGGACATGGACCAGGAAGAAGAATGGAAACAGATCAAAGAAGGCTGGCTGCTGCTTAAGGCCGGTGCGAAAGAAAAGGGGTGACTGTGATGGAAGGAACATTTACGTTTGTGACTGTGGGAGGAAATAAACTGATCGTCTCTGATAGTCAGGCGTCTCCTGCCAAAAATAAACTGGAGATCAAGGTTACGTATGATCAGAATGAGGAACCGCTGATCAGCCAGATCGAGTATGCATTTCCGGCGGGAACGAAAGGCAAAGATTTTGCGGAACTAAAGAATCTCAGACAAATAGAATTCAAGATAGATGACTGGACTGTGGTTGATGTTTCAAAAGAAGAATTTATAGAACTGAAAAGTCATAAGAAAGAAAAGCGGAGTGGAAATGCCGGGTGGTATGCGTGCAGGTTTGAGGAGGAAGAAGAATTTATCTATGCTTTAACACCGGGCGAAGCGTGGTCTATGAAGGATCAACAGATTATGGATCTGATGATGGAAAACGTGGTGACCACTGCCGCGGAAGGTGCTTCTGTTATCCGGTGCACTGTCGGGATTCTTGCAGAAGATCCGCAGGAACATGGGTTGGAGATTAAAAAAGAACGGGATCACACAGTGAAGGTCCAGGATTTTTATCCCGAGTCGGGGTGTGCTTTATCCGGAGAACAAGTCAGGCTTAACTGGTTTGCCCAAAACGCCCAAAAGCTGTTTCTTTTCTCCGGAGGAGTAAAGAAAGAGATCGACCCGTCAAAGAGCAGCGAGGTGGTCACTGTTTTAAATACGGCTGAATATACGCTGGAAGCAGTCAACGGTGAGAAGAAGGATACTAGAAAAACTTTGATCCAGGTACTGCCGCTCTGCCTGAGACAGTTTTGGGCCGACTATGAGGAAGAAAAGATCAAGTGGGACGTATGCTGCGGGAAACATATTAAAATAAACGATATTTCCACAAGCTTTTCTTCCGGGTCGGCAAATCTCAGCGATTATACGCCGGGTCTCCCTGTTGTTCTGACCGCAGAGGGGAAAAATACGTCTGTGGAGAGTGCAGTGTACTATGGAACAGAGGATGAGAGAATTGATATCGTACATTTTCAGAAAACCATTACATTTTATAAAGGCTTTCAGATTTTGGACGTCCTGTGGAAACTTTATGAGCTGAAAAGCAAAAATACTGCAAAATCCATCCGCATTGTCTATCAGGATCGTGAGCGGAATGAACTTTACGACATAAAGGGAGGTGAGAATCTGGGAACGGAGGGAAGCTGGCAGCAGATATTGACGGGAACAGAGGCAACAAGGGCAGGAGAGAATATTTTGGTGACGATGTATGTGGAAAGATATGCTGACGGAGCACACAAAGGTTATCAGATTACAATTTAGAAAAAGGGGAATGCCATGGAAATTAAGTCATTTAAAATAAACGGGACCGACCCGGAGCAGACATACGAGGCAGCCGCAGGAGAACTTCTGAAGCTTATGTGGGATTGTCCGGACTGTGATTTTTGTATGATCTATCCGTACAACTGGAAAGTCGACAGAAACGGAGAACTGGAAGTCTATATTTATGAAACAATGACCGTAATCCTCAGAGCAGTCAAGGGCAGGGAGAGTGTACAAAAAGAGATTACAGCAAAAATCAGCGGGGGAGAAGATGTAAAGGAGATTTCTGTATCCCCTGCGGGTCCTGTCAGTGCCGGTGAGGAGACCAAATTTGATTTTGAGCTGGGAAAGACTGATTTTGGGTATTTAGATCATGGAATCGGCAGAGTCGAGGGGAACTCAGGAAGTTATGTTTTAAAGAACCAATACACCGTATATAGATATCACATTCTGGCTGCCGGCGGAGAAATCGGATATAAAGAAAAGA
This sequence comes from Anaerostipes faecis, assembly GCF_910574135.1. Classification (NCBI taxonomy): domain Bacteria; kingdom Bacillati; phylum Bacillota; class Clostridia; order Lachnospirales; family Lachnospiraceae; genus Anaerostipes; species Anaerostipes faecis. Next base: position 62,935 of record NZ_CAJSYK010000005.1, read on the forward strand.
CGGTAAAGGCGGGAAGATCGGACGCACTGGAAATCCAGAGGCTTAAATATGTGATGATGAAGAATGGGAATGAGCAAAGGTATGAGCTCTCGTGGAGGATTGTGAACAATGACGGAAAGGACGTGATCATCGGGGCGTCGGATCACAAGAGCACATTTGCAAAGAGTGCTTCCGGACATGCGTCCTTTACCCGGACAGGCGGGGACACCGTGACGCTTTCTATCCGGTGTGATGCAGGAGAAAAGGGGAAAATTGAATTTGCGGATATTTATCCGTTTGAACTGAAATAAGGAGGTTACTATGGCATACGAAAGTATTACGATCGGTACGGAACAGGAAATAAAAGAAGTATATCTGTTTCTCGTCAATGAAGATGGTTCGCCGGCTGAGTTGGACCAGGACAGCAAGGCCATTGCTTCTATTTGGGAAGGGGAGGAGAAGCTTGCTGATGTGACTGCAGACACAAGAATTACCATTCCAGGATTCGGGACGTGTTTTCAGCTGGAGCTTGCCACCACGCCTGCAGGAAACCATGAAGCGGACCGATGGAGAAAAAGAAAAGAAGCGATTAAGCTTTTTGTCAGGGAATTTGTGCCCATGCAGAAACAGACAAAAAACCCTGCGGACGCTGACCTTACAGTAGCAGGGAAACATTATATTGCCGGTGAATTCTCGACAGAGGTTCAGGGAGAAAGATTGGAGACGTATAAGATAAAAGGAAAACCCGGAGACCGCAGAAAATTTTATTTTTTCCGGAATGAGTACCACTCCGTTATCAGATGTGCCAATCAGATGACGATTGGAATCGGAAGAGATGATCTTACCGGCGAGTTTTTACAGAAAGCACTTTGGGACCGGCGAAAATGGGATATGCCATGGATGAAAGATCTGTCAGAGGAACTGGCCGATCCGCTTGGGGCTGTCAATCCCACGGCGGAGCAGAAATTTATGTACAGTTACGTTGGATCAATCTTCGACTGGTCGGTAAAACTTTATGTCAGGCAGCATCCAAATCATACACATTTTACAGACTTTAACAGAAACCATGCAGAAGAAAAAAATATGTGGGGTGTGCTTCCCAGGTCACCGGTATATAAGCTGGTGGATTATTTAAAAATTAACGAAAAAAGTGTTTTTAACTTTTTGAAAAGCAGGAAATTTAATGACGGAAACAGTCCCGAAAAAATGGCAGAGAATCAAATCTATACAGAACTCTCAGAAGAATTCTGGAATCTTTATGACAGCGGAGACGGGTTTACTGCGGACTCTTTGCTCCGGGCCGGAGTGATCTCCAATACGGGCAATCAGTATCTGTTTGAATTTCGTACAGTCAGGACCAAAATTGAAAATATTTATGAGGACAGCAGCCAGTATATTTACAGAGGATAATAAAAGTCAAAATTCATTGAAAGTTAAGAAAGGGGGATATTATGCGGGAAATACAGACGGAACTTTTTAAGGGCAAAGAGAAAGAGATACTCGTCAGTATCTTCGGAGGAGAGCAGAAATTAAAAGAGGAATACCCGGCATTGTATGAAGACATGGTAACGGCACAAAAGCAGGCCGGGAACCGGAATGAAGAGGGAAGGGCAAGTACACAGAACGCCGATTTTGATGGATGGGAGGAATTTGAAAAATTAAGGCTGTTTTATGATCCAAAGGCAAAAATACTCACGGTAAAAGGAAAGATCCATAAATCAGGCGGTCCCAATTATTTGATTGCAAGGCTGAAAATTTGGAATGAGCAGGGGAAAACATGGACTTTTTCTTATGCAGTAACGCAGTGCAGTTTCCTTATGATTGAGGAGAAGATAAGGATGGAACGGGAGGAACTGTCCGGAATACAGGCAGAAATCAATTATATGTTAAGGGTTCCCGCCCTCTGGAAGCCGGTTAAGGCAGGAAATCTGAGGGGAACCGCGGTCATCGGTGCGGGCCTGGATATTATCGGAAAGGGCCAGATCCTTCATCCGGTGTCCAAAGCCGGAAGGTCCAAGATCAACATTGTTTATTTCCGCACAGATGCCATGGGTACATCGGACTACTTTTATGCGAATCCCGAGAGACGGAACAATAATTTTTGTGTGTATCTGCCGATTGCCATGCAGTTTGAGATGGACGCAGGAAAGCAGGCGGCTCAAAATCCCAGGGTGCAGGGAGATATTTATATTTATAGTACCAGACATTCCACGGTGCAGTTTCAAAACTTTCAGCAGATTAAATTAATCCCTGCATCTCAGTGGAGCAATATGCCGCCGTTTTATCCTTTGATATCACAGAGATTTACAAAGGGATACCTGTTAGTTCTGCCTCAGGCGTGGAACAGCTTTATCAGCCAGGGCGGCGTGGCAGGGGAAGATGACTTTTATTTATCCATGTATATAGAGTTCTCGTGTACAGATGGGCTTCGATATTCTCTGCAGATGGACAGTCAGCTGGTCCCAAAAAAATATGAGGGAGGCAATCTTGTGGAGATCCCCTGTATGCATCTGCTCTGGGGATGCCTTGAAAAAGGAGCTGTGATCAAAACAAGGGGTCGGGGCAGTATTCCGGTGTGTGATGTAAAGATTGGGGATTACGTGGCTTCCGCCAAGGGAACCTATGAAAAGGTCATCAATATTTATACGGGAAATGAAGAAATCCTGAAATATATAAAGGCCGGAGGAAAAACCATCATGATGACAATGGACCATCCGGTCATGACAAAGGAAGGATGGAAACAGGCAAGAGAGGTCACTGCGTCAGATAAGATCTTCATGGATGGAGAACTGTACAGTCCGGTGGATGAGGTTTATGATGAGCCTTATTATGACCGGGTGTATTCTCTGGAACTGGAACAGGGAGAAGGATTTTTTGCCAATGGTTTTTATGTGGGAGACTTTGGAAAGCAAAACAGTATGGAGAAGCCGGAACCGAAGCTGCCGCAGGATATCCTGAATGATTTAGAGAAGTTTAAAAATTTTTCATAAAAGAGAAAGGAGAAACATTATGCCAGATCCAAAAGAACCAAGCGAAGTAGTGCCAAAGGAACCGGAAATAGTTCTGGAAGGAGGGACGGGAACAGATGTCGCGATCCCTGTACGCATCAATGCGGGAGTGAAATTTACGCTGCTGAAAAATCATTTTGTGGCTGCGCTCGAAAAGGACGGGGACGTCATGATGCTCCTGCTGGCACCGACGGATTCTGCCGGACAGGAGGGAATGACCATACAGGAGATGGTGGAGGAAGTCAAGCAACTAATGGGAGCCAAAGAAGGAGACAAAGAAGTTGCGGATATGGAGACTCAGCTGAACAGTACAGTGAGCAGTATGAGTGATCCTAAGAAAGCAGGCAGCGGTTTTGATCCTATGTCAATCCGTATCTATGTACAGCAGGCGTTTCTCTATTACCGTTCTGCTAAAAAGGAGGATGGAACAAAAGAAAAAGAGCTGGAATATGCCTTCAGTCTGAAAGCCGATACTTCAAAGCTTCTTGGAAACATGGACCTGTTCACTCTCGACGAAATCTATTTTTCAGTGTGGAAAACAAACCGTAAAAAGGTCACAGACACTATGAATATGTTTATGATCGAAGACTTTTTGAAAGAGACGGCACAGGCCTGAAGCAGTTTGAAAATTATAAATAAACAGGAGAACATTCCCGGGGGCAGGAGCCTCCGGGAATGTCTTGTGTTGAGATATATTTTGGAGAAGTAGTGGAAATATTACAAAAATAGTATTATAATATAACAATAATATAATCAAATAATAATCAAAAGGAGTGCGTTATGGCAGGAAAAGTTGAAGTATGTTTTTATTGTGATCCAAACCATCAGGGCAGAAAGGATCTTATGATCGAAGCTGAACAGATTTTGATCCCCGGAGTCTCTTCAGCTTTTTATCTGCTTTCATACAGGCTTGTGAGAGAAAGGAGAATCACTTATACTGGTAGATAGAAACTGCGAGGGAGGCGGGAATCTTATGCAGAAGTGTTATACTACCGGTGAATTTGCCAAAAAGGCGAAAGTGACCATCCGGACCATTCGGTATTATGATAAAAAAGGCATTTTACAGCCGAGTTTCCGCAATGATGCCGGATACAGGATGTATACAGACCAGGACTTTTTAAAACTCCAAAAAGTGCTATCTTTAAAATATCTGGGATTTTCCCTGGAAGAGATCAAAAATATGACCATTAACGATGACGTATCAGATATTACGAAATCTCTCCAGATGCAGGCGGATTTGCTGCACAAAAAAGCAGAGCATTTAAAGCTGATGGAAGAAGCTCTGCGAAAGACGACAAAAGTGATTGAAGAGACCAGCGAGGTAGACTGGAATGAGATTCTTGGCCTGATCCATATGACGAGTATGGAGCGGACGCTGGTAGAACATTATCAAAATTCCACGAATCTGGATATCAGGATCAGCCTGCACGACAGGTTTTCTGTAAATAAACAGGGGTGGTTTCCGTGGCTTTTTTCTCTTGTGGATTTCAAGGACGCAGGCGCAGTGCTTGAGGTCGGCTGCGGCAACGGGCAGATGTGGAAAAATGAAAAAACAAAAGAACTGTCCGGTCTGAAAGTCGTGCTATCCGATATCTCGGAGGGGATGCTGTCTGATGCCGAAAAGAATATTGAACAGGTGAAAGGACCTGATTTTTCGTTTCAGAGGTTTGACTGCCAGAACATACCGTTTTCTGACAAGAGCTTTGACAGGGTCATTGCCAATCATGTGCTGTTTTATGTTGGCAGTCTTCAAAAGGCATTGGAGGAAATACACAGAGTAATGAAAGATGACGGGATTTTTTACTGCAGCGCTTATGGAAAAGAACATATGAAAGAAGTTACTATGCTGGTCCAGGAATTTGATCCGCGTATCAGCTTGTCGGAAGTGAATCTTTTTGACATGTTTGGCCTTGAGGGAGGGGAAGCTGTCCTCAAAAGGTATTTTGCAGATGTGAAAAAGATTGAGTACGAGGATGCTCTGATCGTTACCGAGGCAGAGCCTCTGCTGGATTATATTCTTTCCTGCCATGGAAACCAGAATGAGATATTAAATGACCGTCAGATGGAATTTAAGGAGTTTCTCAAAAAGAAAATAGATACACAGGGGCAAGTAAAAATTACGAAACAGTCTGGTGTATTTGTATCGAAGAAAGCGAAATGATAAGAAAACAGATTTATACTGAAAATAAAGAAAGGAGCAAACTGCCCACATCGGTGGTTAGCCTCTGGGGTAAGAAATAAACCTACCTTGACTGGCCAAGTACAAAGGTAGGTTTATTTATGTTATAGGAAGCTCCTGCGGAACCTCCTATAACATAAAGGCGCTACGCGGGTTGTGCACGGATGCGTAAGGAAATTATTTGCCTTCGGCAATCATGAACATTCCAAACGTTATCATTAAAGATAAGACAATATATTTACAAAAAAGAAAATGTTTAGAATATAAAATCAAGTCTTGACGATTACGTTACGTCACCCACTATAATAACACTAACTGATAACGGACAAAGAGAAAGGGAATATTCATTATGAAAGGAATTATTTTAGCCGGCGGCTCCGGGACAAGGCTGTATCCGCTGACAATGGTGACGTCAAAGCAGCTGCTTCCGATCTATGACAAGCCGATGATTTATTATCCGCTGTCTGTGCTCATGGACGCAGGCATCAGGGAGATCCTGATCATTTCCACTCCGGATGATACCCCCCGGTTTGAGGCACTTTTAGGAGACGGACATCAGTTTGGCATCGAGCTTTCCTACGCGGTTCAGCTTTCACCGGACGGGCTTGCACAGGCATTTATCATCGGAGAAGAATTTATCGGTGATGACAATGTGGCTATGGTCCTGGGGGACAATATTTTTCATGGACACGGGCTCAGGAAACGTCTTCAGACTGCGGCCAACAAAAAGAGCGGGGCTACGGTATTCGGCTATTATGTAGATGACCCGGAGAGGTTCGGCATTGTAGAGTTTGATTCTGACGGAAAAGCAATCTCCATAGAAGAGAAGCCGGAACATCCAAAGTCCAACTACTGTGTGACGGGACTGTATTTTTATGACAACCGGGTTGTAGAGTACGCAAAAAACCTTGCGCCTTCGGACAGAGGTGAGTTAGAAATTACAGATCTGAATAAAATCTATCTGGAAAACGGAGAACTGGAAGTAACTCTGCTGGGACAGGGATTCACCTGGCTGGACACAGGGACACATGAATCCCTCGTGGAGGCGACCAACTTTGTCAAAACGGTGGAGACACATCAGCACAGGAAGATTGCATGCCCGGAGGAGATCGCATACCTTCAGCACTGGATCACCAGGGACCAGCTGTTAAAAGACATTGAGCCTCTGAAAAAGAACCAGTACGGACAATACCTTTTGGATGTAATGAATGGGAAATATATAGACAAGTAAGACGGGAGAAAACATTATGAAGATTTTAGTGACCGGCGGCGCCGGATTTATCGGAGGGAATTTTGTTCATCACATGGTGAATAAGTATTCGAATGATGAGATCGTGAATCTGGATCTGCTCACCTATGCAGGGAATCTGGAGACTTTAAAACCTGTGGAAGACAAGCCCAACTATAAGTTTGTAAAGGGAGATATCGCGGATGAGCCGTTTATCATGGACCTGTTTGAAAAAGAGCGTTTTGACATGGTCGTCAACTTTGCGGCGGAGAGCCATGTAGACCGCTCCATCACAGATCCGGGTATCTTTGTGACAACCAATGTAATGGGAACCAGAGTTCTTCTGGATGCCTCAAAAAAATACGGTGTAAAACGGTATCACCAGGTATCTACGGATGAAGTGTACGGGGATCTTCCTCTTGACCGTCCGGATTTGTTTTTTACGGAGGAGACGCCTCTCCACACATCGAGTCCTTACAGCAGTTCCAAGGCCAGTGCAGACCTGTTTGTCCTGGCGTATTACCGCACATACGGACTCCCGGTGACAATTTCCAGATGCTCCAATAACTATGGACCATATCATTTCCCGGAAAAGCTGATTCCGCTCATCATAAGCAGGGCGCTGGCGGATGAGGAACTTCCGGTATACGGAAAAGGGGAGAATGTAAGAGACTGGCTCCATGTGTCTGATCACTGTGAAGCCATCGATCTGATCCTCCATAAAGGAAAACCGGGGGAAGTCTACAATGTAGGCGGACACAACGAACGCACAAATCTTGAGGTGGTGCAGACCATACTTAAAGCATTGGATAAGCCGGAAAGCCTGATCAAATTTGTGACAGACCGCCCGGGACACGATATGCGCTATGCCATCGACCCGACAAAGATAGAGACAGAGCTTGGATGGAAGCCAAAGTATACATTTGATACCGGTATACGTCAGACGATCGAGTGGTACTTAGACAACAAAGAATGGTGGCAGAATATTTTATCCGGTGAATATGCAAACTATTTTGAGAATCAGTATGGAAAAAGGTTAGAACAGGAGTAGCGTATGAGGGTATTAGTGACAGGGGCAGCCGGACAGCTGGGCCATGATGTCATGGACGAACTGAAAAAGAGAGGCCATGAGGGTATAGGTGTGGATGTACAGGAAATGGACATCACAGACGCCGAAAAAGTACGGCAGGTGGTCACGGAAGCGGATGTGGAAGCGGTGATTCACTGTGCCGCTTACACTGCCGTGGATGCGGCAGAAGACAATGTGGAGCTTTGCAGGAAGATCAATGCAGACGGGACCCGGAATATAGCCGAGGTATGTCGGGATCTTGATCTTAAAATGATGTACATCAGCACAGACTATGTGTTTGACGGACAGGGAGAAAGACCGTGGGAGCCGGATGATGAGAGAAATCCGCTGAACGTATATGGACAGACAAAGTATGAAGGCGAGCTGGTCATCGAAGAATTTCTGGAGCGCTATTTTATTGTGAGGATTGCCTGGGTATTCGGAGTCAACGGGAAAAACTTCATTAAGACGATGCTGAACCTTTCAAAGAATCATGAAAGACTCACGGTTGTAAATGACCAGACGGGATCTCCCACTTATACTTTTGATCTGGCCAGACTCCTCGTGGATATGGCAGAGACAGACAAGTATGGAAGGTATCATGCTACCAACGAAGGGCTGTGTACCTGGTATGAGTTTGCCTGTGAGATATTTAAACAGGCGGGGATCGAGATTGAAGTGGTTCCGGTGGGCAGCAACGAATATCCGGCGAAGGCAAGGAGGCCGGAGAACAGCCGGATGAATAAGGAAAAGCTGACACAAAAGGGTTTTGAAAGGCTGCCTTCATGGCAGGATGCGCTTGCCAGGTATTTAAAAGAAATCGGATATTAGGAGGAACAGATGGGAAAGATTAAGGTTACAGACTGTGATATTGAAGGACTGCATATCATTGAGCCGGCAGTGTTTCCGGATGAGCGGGGATATTTCATGGAGACGTATAACCAAAGGGATTTTGAAGAGGCAGGGCTTGGCATGACCTTTGTACAGGATAATCAGTCCATGTCAGTAAAGGGGGTCCTCAGGGGACTTCATTTTCAGAAACAGTATCCGCAGGGAAAGCTGGTGCGCGTCGTCCGTGGTAAGGTGTTTGATGTGGCGGTGGACCTGAGAAAAGATTCTCAAACTTACGGAAAGTGGTTTGGGGTAGAATTATCCGCAGAGAATAAAAAGCAGTTTTATATTCCGGAAGGGTTTGCCCATGGCTTCCTTGTCCTCTCAGAGGAGGCGGAATTTTGCTATAAGTGTACAGACTTTTACCACCCCGGAGATGAAGGTGGGATCAGGTGGGATGACCCTGACATCGGTATTAAATGGCCGCTTGAAGAGGGTACAGAGCTGGTGATCTCAGAAAAAGATCAAAAATGGTCCGGATTAAAGGACACTTTTAAGTTTTAAAAGATAGCTGTTATTATAGCAGTGTGATAGGAAATATAGAGAAAAATATAGAAAAGCCGGCGTACGGGCTGACTGATATGCTCCCCTTATAGTAGTCAGATCAAATAAAAAACTGTCACGATAAGGAGGAGCATATTTTATGGGACAACATTCCAAATATTCTTTTGAAATGAAACTGTCCGCTGTCACAAAATATCTGGAAGGAAACACTTCGCTAGAAAGCATTGCCCGAAGTTTGGGGACAAAAGTATTGTTTCCATTTTGGTCATGTATTTGTATTTTTCTTTGTTCACAGCATACGGATCGGTAGAGTGCCTTGTGATAACAATATCTTTTGTGATGTCAAAGACTTCACCAGCAGGTAAATTCAACCCGGATAAAATACTGCCATTGTTTTTAGTTGATTTTAAACTGACGACATAGTCGAATAGTTTTTCTTCCACATGAGCAAAAAAATTGTAGTTTTCATAGCCTCTGTCAGCCGTAATGATAACAGGAAACCATTTCGGTAGACGTTCTGTCATAGTAACAACAGCTGCAAGCAGTCTATACCCTTTAAAAAGCTTGACATCTTGTGGAATAGAAGAAAATCTTTTAAAAAGTGTCGAAAAAGCTTCTGGCTTTATCTTTTGGCGTTGCTGAATGAACGCTGAAACAGAAGGAAAGTTGGAATCAAATTGAAAGTATTTGAGAAGTTCCTGTCCCAATGGAGCACTTCCCATAGATAAAATGAGTCTAATTACTGCAGAAAAACCAAGTTTTCGATGGCGTTTAAAATCCTTTTCTGGATTAACCGGTCCCCTCCTTTTGTTATTTTGGCGAAGTTTTGTAAAATTTTGTACCTTTTTGATGTGATTTGTTTCTCACATTGATTTTTCATTTATAGAGTAGTATAATAATAAGAATCATTAGGAATGAACAATCAATAAGTGCAGCGGTGATATGTCAATAGGTAATTGATAAAAAATTTGATTGTTTTTTGTCATAAATCCATAAAAATGGACACACCTACCCAAGCCTTGTCGACCAGTTTTTTTTAAATGAGCAGGGCGGACTCATCAGCAGATAGTAAAACTATTCTGCCGAACGATATAGACGATTGTCTTTGAGCAGTGCAAAGACCAACCGCACAAATTTACGGGCAGTTAATGCGAGTGCACGTTTGTGTTGATACCTGTTCACTTCCTTATATTTGGAGTGATAGAAGTTGCTGTACTCCGTGTCACATCTCACGAGAGACAAGGCGCCTTCACACAGGTAATATTTTAAAAGTCAGTTGCCGGATTGTATCTGTTTTGTGTTTTCAGCTTCAAAGTCACCAGACTGATGCTGTCTCCATGCAAGACCGGCATACTTACCGAGCTGTGATTGGCTCGGAAAACGGTTGATATCACCAATCTCCGCCATGATTCCGGCAGAAATAACGGGACCTATACCCGGAATGGATATCAACACATTTGACAGGAGTTCTGCTTGGGCGGTAATCTCCAAGATAAACCTCTTTGTTGATTCTACCGAAACGCAGGCAGTCAGCAATGATGAAGGAGTCCACATAATGATTCTTGGGCAGGTCATTGTATGCCTCTTTGAACTTTTTGACCTGCTTAGGATTGAGGACATGGATTTTCCGGTTGTAGGGTGTCAGAATGGCATCTTCCCTTAAGAAGTACACGAGATTGTCGCCATAAACAGAGGTGGCTTCGAGGCCGATAGTTACCGTGTCAAGGGAATGGGATGTTACAGCGGAAAAGATCCTTTTTACCATTTGAGCGGATCCGTCCTGCGAGTTAGCCACAGAGAAGTTGCTATGTTTACTGCCGTCAGGAAGCATCAGATAGACGACATTGGATTTGCTGCTCACATCAATACCGACGTAAAGTGGGTTCATGATATCACCTTCTTTCTATGTTGTATTTGAGTGTTCAATCGGCTTGGTAAAACCCATGATCACGGAGCATCGACACCCTCGCGTATAAGAATCCAGTCTGAGATGGATTGACGCGAACCATACTGCCAGATGGCAATCCATAGACTCAGACAAACAGCCAGCAGGTTTGAAGCTAACATCCGTGTCAGGGGAACAGACTCACTATGAAGCAACCATTTCTGGTTCAACAGGAGGTAACAGAACTATTACCTGATTGACACTAAGGAACAATTATACCATGGGCTTTACTAAGCCTATTGAACAAATTTTATTTAGTTATCAAGGTACATTTAATGTATCTAAAAGATATTATACGAGGAGGCATAGTAATGAGGAGAGAGACGCAGAGCAGGAAAAAGCACAAATCTGCTTACAAAAAGATTGGTGTACTTTTTTGTGCTTTTCTTTTGCTTATCATGAATATGTACCCGACCTGGGCATGTGATTTTGTTGCCAGCAATTATAACAGCGCTGACATTGAGTCCGTAGAAAATTCGGGAACGGAAACAGATGAAGAGGCATCTCCGGGTGTTTCGGAATCGGAAGATGAAGCTGTAGACACAGAGACACCGCCGGATGTTTCGGAATCAGAAGATGAGGGAGAACTTCCGGATTCCTCTGATGTAGAAGAAAATACGGGAGCTGATGAAGATGTATCTGAACCCGATGAGGGGGGCTCCGACACTGATGATGCGCTGGCATCTGGGCAGGATGATGAAAAGAGCAAACGTAAAGTTATGAAAGCCAGCGCGGAAGCTCGCGTATCAGCTGCAGAAAGCGGTTATGTTGTGACAGGCGGCGTTGAAGGCACAGACTACGAAGTTACCAATGCAGGTCAGGGTGGCAAGAATGTGCTGTTAATCAAAACGGACAAAAGTCTGACCATTAAAAATGCGAATCCAGCTGCAGCCAATGCCATCGGTATTCAAATTGCGCCGAATATTGAAGCGCATGTAACCCTGGCTGGCGTAAATATTCACAGTTATGCGCCGTTTAATTTGATGACGCCGACAGTATGTTACCTTACTCTGGCAGATGGAACGACAAATACTTTGGATGCGACAGGTTACGCAACTGCAGGGCTGCATTGCGGAGGTGGCTCTACTCTGTATATTGACGATAGTGTGCCAAACTGGGATACATATGGAGATATGGTAACACCGAAGAACGGCATGATCGGCGAGGATGTTACTTTGGCAAACGGCGATCAGTTAAAAGCCGGCGACTCTTTGCGCAGATTAAACAGTACGAATATCGGAAAACTGGTGGCAAGAGGCGGAGCTGCATCTGCCGGAATTGGTACAGGACCTATGGAAAACGGCGGCACCATGGTCTTTAATGGAGGCGACATTGATGCCAGAGGAACTACCGGCAGCGGACTTACTGATGCAGGCGCCGGCATCGGTATGGGAAGCGGAATAAAAAGACCAAGCTCCGGAGGTGACAAGGGCGCAAACGGGGGAACAATGATTTTCAATTCCGCCAAAGTTTATGCAAAGGGCGCTTATCATGCGGCAGGTATTGGAGCCGGATACAGCGCCGGCGCAGAATCACATCCGAAGCAGTGGGGCTCGGACCCGACCGACATAAGGAAAAACGGAACGGGCACCTGCGGTAATATCTTCATCAACGGAGGATATTTACAATCTGTGGGCGGCGCGCACGGAAATGCGTTTGGCGGCGCCTGCGGAACAACAGCTACAGGCAATACCATTAAGGTAACCGGAGGCACATTGCTTCCATATTCAGTAAGCGGCTGGAATGATATCGGCGGCGCCGGCGGAACGGTTATCGTTTCCGGCGGATCCGTAAACGGCGGAAAATTCCAAAGCAGTGACGGGAAAGCCTATGCAGATGATGCAAAGACAACAGAAGTAAAGATGGTTACCATTGACCTTGGTGGTGAAAAGGTTGGCGACCAGCCTCTCGGTGAGCGAGATGATGATATTGAAGAATGGGATTTATCTATCGGCGGCGCAAACTATCCTTACGGCGCGCCAAGTAAAACCGATAAAGGCAAGCTGTATCTATGGTTGCCGGCATCAGCTGCAGGCAAAGAAATCAAGGTTGATTTTGCAATATTCGATGGAACAGACAAGGTTTCATTTGAACCGTTTTATGTACCGGAAGTAGGCGACGGAAATACTGAGCTGAAGCGATATGTAGATTTTACGCTGCCGGAAGATTATGCGAAGAATCTCGTTAAAAAATATGACGGAAAACCTTTCGGAACATTAGATTTGACAAGCTATAATGACGGAAAAGGTATTTATACAGGGAAAAAAGACAATAAGTACTTACTCGATAACACGAAGATGGAGTATTCCTACCTGCAGTATGATAAGGAAATTGGAGCTGCCATTCCGAATACCGGAGGAGACCAGAGCCTGTCAGATGCAGGATATTATCTGTTGACTGTGACTTCTGGCGAATTTACTAAACCAGGCAGCGATTTTGCTAAGAGTTACTGGGGACATCGTGCAACTGGCTTTGCGGAGATTCAAAAAGTAAATTCAAAAACAACGATTAGCGCGACGAGAGCCGTAGTAGGCACAGAGTCGAGCAACACGATCGAGATTGTTGCGGACATTGTCAGCGCTGATGATACTGCTGTAACTTGTGGATATCCAACCGGCGAAGCGCAGTTTTATATTGACGGAAAGCCGTTAGGAAAACCGGTTAAGTTAGATCCTGACAGCAAAGACAATCCGGCTGAGATGACGGTTTCCCAAGAGAAAAAAGAAGACGAACGCAATCACACGGTGATAACCTATCATTATGTACCAAGCGCGGACGACTCCTGGATTCTGGATCCTATCGCAGGCAATAAACATAAAATCGAAATAAAGTATACACCTGACAAGAACTATTATGAAAGCAAAGCGTCAGCATCGCCGGATATTATTATCGTTCCGATTGACAATGCAAACTTTAAGGTAGAAGATGCAACTGATAAAGCGGCGAAAGTACAGATTCAGGATAAAGATACTTTAACCAAGAATTTTGATGATTTACTTGCGCATAAAGACGGCTATTACTACTTCCCGCTGGATATTACAACAGACAGTAAAGCGCCGTTTGAGTTTAGTTTTGTCAAAGGAGACAAGAACCTTGCGGAAATTATAGAAGAAAAGCAGCTGGACGGCAGCAAGCTGTACTATGTGAAAGTAAAGGGCAGCGGTACTGTAGACATTCAAGTGAAACAGCCTGCAACCAGCGCATATAAGGAAAGCAAACTGACTTTCACCTTAAAAGTCCCTCTTTACCATGGAAGCCCTGTGCCGGAAACTACAAAGAAAGCTGTGAATCTGTATTATCCGGACAAACCGGTAAAAGCCGGGGACACCATCAAGTATACGATTTCTACAACTAATAAAAAAATCGGTACAGTCTGGACGAATGTTATCGTATGGGATAAACTTCCGGAAATGCTGGAACTGCAGAAGGGCACCATCAAGTTACATAAGCCTGACGGCACAATCCAGATGATCCCGGACAACTATTTTGATGAAACCACCAGAATCCTAAAAGTACCTGCTGCAGATCAGGTTATGGGCGGTGAAGTTTATCAGGTAACCTTCCTGGCAAAAGTAGCAGACAGCTATACAGACGCGCAGAAAAACGAACTCAAGAATATCGCAACCGCATCCGGTTATGAATACAGTGGTGATCCGGATGATCCGGATGAAGTAAAACCGGGAGATTTTGATCCGGAGGATTATGACAAGCCGACGGGAACACCGGATGGCACGACAGGGATTACACCGGGAGATGATATCGAGGGCAAGCCGGGAAATCCCGCATATCCGGACGACGATGATAAAGACTATCCGGGACAGGGAACGCCAAGCGCGCCGTCACTGCCTGAAGAAATCGTTCCGGAAAGCCCGACCGAAGCAGATCTTACGCTTGTAAAAAATGCTGAAAATACTACAAGAGAGTCAGGAAAAGCAAGACCTGGTGATGTAATCAAGTACACGATTACAATCAGGAATACAATGCTGGGCAGCGTGTGGTATAATGCGGCAATTGTCGATCCGCTTCCGGCAGGGCTGGAACTGGATTCTACACAGCCGATTACTGTCATGAGAGATGGAAAAACAGTAAAAGAACTGCATAATGATACCGGAAAAAGAAATGATGGTTATGACGATAAAGAAAAGACGGTCGGTGTTTATGTAGGTGATCTTTACGGCGCTGAAAGTGCAACGGTAGAGTTTTATGCAATCGTAGGCACGGGAGAAGTGAAGAATATTGCAAAAGCATCCGGATTAACACCGGACGAAAAAGAAAAAACAGATACGCCTAAGGATCCGGGAACTCCAAAGGAGCCGGCAGATCAAGATCATCCAAACGATGGTGAATTAAAGCCTGAATCCAAACCGGTATCGCCGGAGAAACCGACTATACCGATTTTCCCGGAAGATCCAGACAATCCGGATAACCCGGACGATCCTGATAGTCCAGACAACCCTGACAAACCAACGGGACCACAGGGCGGCATCAATATTGACACAGATGGTGACGGCATTCCGGACATTAACATCGACATAGACGGTGACGGCGTTCCGGATATCAACATTGATACAGATGGTCACGGAAAAGCAGATATCAACATTGATACAGACGGTGACGGTATTGCGGACACCAATATTGATACCAATGGCAACTGGATTGCAGACGCCAACATTGTACAGACCTCTGACAGAAATAATTTGTTAGGATATGTATTGTTACTGGTTGGTACAGCTGGCGCTCTGATTGCAGTTTTGAAAAGGCGGAAATGTTAAAAATTGTTTTTATGAGAAAGCGGCCCTACTTTTGGTCAATGTCATTAAGTTAAGGTGGCATTGAGTAAACTGCTCTCAAAAAAACAAAAAACGGATATATCAAAGAAAAGGGTATGTCCGTTTTTTTAATATATTTTCTTCTATTCCACAAGATGTCAAGCTTTTTAAAGGGTATAGACTGCTTGCAGCTGTTGTTACTATGACAGAACGTCTACCGAAATGGTTTCCTGTTATCATTACGGCTGACAGAGACTATGAAAACTACAATTTTTTTGTTCATGTGGAAGAAAAACTATTCGACTATGTCGTCGGTTTAAAATCAACTAAAAACAATGGCAGTATTTTATCCGGGTTGAATTTACCTGCTGGTGAAGTCTTTGACATCACAAAAGATATTGTTATCACAAGGCACTCTACCGATCCGTATGCTGTGAACAAAGAAAAATACAAAAACATGACCAAACAGGCAAGATTTGACTTTATTCCCAGCAGCAAGTACCCTGACTATGAAATGTCTATCCGTTTTTTGTTTTTTTGAGAGCAGTTTGCTAAATGCCACCTTAACTTAATGACATTGCATAGTATACTGCCTCCTTTTTTCTCTGTTTAACAGAGGTAAAGTTTTACATAACGAACTTTCTCTTGAAAAAAGGCATAGACTAAAGGAAAGAAGTGAATACAAAAGTTGACTTTTTCCATAGAAAAATGTACGATTAATTTCGGATGTCTTATATTGACAAGGTTTAAAATGGAGTTTATACTATTTCATATAATACATACCAAAAAAGTATGAAATGTAGAAGGGACATAAAATGGATTGGTTATTTATAGAACGAAACATACCTCTCTATATAGAGGCAACGAAACTGACGTTGGGAATCGGGGCTCTGGGCGTCGTGCTGTCAGTGATGATCGGATTCTTGTGTTCTATGGTCCGTTATTATAGAGTTCCTGTGCTGAACAGGGTTGTAGGAATTTATATAGAGCTTTCCAGAAATACGCCTCTGCTGATCCAGCTGTTTTTTCTGTACTATGGACTGCCCAAGATCGGAATTAAATTAAATGCTTTTGTCATCGCTGTGATCGGGCTGACGTTTCTCGGTGCCAGCTATATGTCAGAGGCGTTCCGCGGAGGACTGGAGGCGGTCAATAAGATCCAGGAAGAATCCGGTTTGAGCATCGGGCTTACAAAGCCTCAGCTGATGCGTTATATTATACTGCCGCAGGCTTTGGCCATCGCCATGCCGTCGGTGGGGGCCAATGTGATTTTTCTTCTGAAGGAGACCTCGGTGTTCAGTGCGATTGCTCTTGCGGACCTTATGTTTGTGGCGAAAGACTTAATTGGCATGTATTATAAAACAAATGAAGCACTGTTTATGCTCGTCGTTGCATATTTAATCATTTTGCTTCCGATATCGTTTATTTTCAGTGTGTTAGAAAGGAAGGCTCGGTATGCTGGCTTCGGGAATTAATATTTTATTTGAAGGACAGAATATGGCACGGCTCATGTCCGGTTTGGCTGTGACCATTAAGATTGCCCTGATCGCAGTCGTGCTTTCATTGATATTCGGGGTGATATTCGGGATCATCATGACCTCAAAGAATTTAATTGTAAAAGCGGTCTGCCGGTTTTATCTTGAGGCTATCCGTATCATTCCGATTCTGGTGTGGCTGTTTTTATTTTACTTCGGACTCACAAGGGCCATGGGAATCCATCTGGAAGGTGAGTTTATCTCCATTGTAGTGTTTACCATGTGGGGAACTGCAGAGATGGGAGATATCGTGCGGGGAGCCGTGACTTCCATGCCGAAGCATCAGACGGAGAGCGGCCTGTCCCTGGGACTTACGAAACTGCAGATCTACCGCTACATTTTAGTTCCGCAGACCGTAAGAAGAGTACTTCCCGGTGCGATAAATCTTGCCACAAGGATGGTGAAAACGACATCACTCGTCGTGATCATCGGCGTGGTGGAGGTGCTGAAAGTCGGACAGCAGATCATTGAAGGAGGTATTTTAAATACGCCTGCGGCACCGCTCTGGGTCTATGGATTTATATTTTTCTTATACTTCATCCTCTGCTATCCGATTTCCATCGTGGCTAAGAGGCTGGAAGCAAAATGGCAAAGTTAGGAGTTAGCAAATGGGAAATGAGTTATTGAAGATCAGTCATCTGAAAAAAGCATTTGGGGAGACAGAGGTATTAAAAGATATCTCTTTTGATATAAATAAGGGAGAGGTAGTCGTTATACTGGGGCCTTCCGGATGCGGAAAGAGCACACTGCTTCGGTGTATCAACGGACTGGAAGAATTTCAGGACGGAGAGATCAGCCTGGACGGGCAGAGCCTTTCGGACGGGAAGGTGCCGTGGCATCTGATCCGCCAGAAGATCGGTATGGTATTTCAAAGTTATGATCTTTTTCCCCACATGACCATTCTGGACAATATCCTTCTCGGTCCTACGAAAGCACAGAAAAGAGACTCTAAAGAGGTAAAAGAGATGGCAGTTGCCCTGCTCAAAAGAGTCGGACTGGAAGAGAAGAAGGATGCCTACCCCAGACAGCTGTCCGGCGGACAGAAGCAGAGAGTCGCCATCGTCAGATCTCTCTGTATGAATCCGGAGATCATGCTGTTTGACGAAGTGACAGCAGCGTTAGATCCGGAGATGGTCAGGGAGGTCCTTGATGTTATGCTGGAACTGGCAAAGCAGGGAATGACGATGGCGATCGTGACCCACGAGATGCAGTTTGCGAAGGCTGTGGCTGACCGGGTGATCTTCATTGACGAGGGACGCATTGTGGAAGAAAATACTCCGAGAGAGTTTTTTGAACATCCGCAGACAGAACGGGCAAAGAAGTTTTTAAACATGTTTAATTTTGAGGAGATGAAAAAAGATGAAGAAATTTAGCAGGATCTTAGTAGTACTGGCAGTTCTCAGCATGGCTATGGGGCTGATGACGGGCTGCGGAAACAAAAAATCAGAAAAAAGCGACAATCAGTCTTCTGTAGAACAGATTAAGAAGAACGGGAAGATCAAGGTCGGTGTATTCAGTGACAAACCGCCGTTCGGATATGTAGATAAAAATGGAAAGAATCAGGGATACGATGTTGTACTTGCCCACCGTCTCGCAAAAGATTTGCTCGGAGATGAAAACAAGGTGGAATTTGTGCTGGTAGAAGCGGCGAGCCGTGTGGAATTCTTACAGAGCAACAAGGTAGACGTGATCCTCGCAAACTTTACGGTCACTGACGAGAGAAAAGAAGTCGTGGATTATGCACTTCCATATATGAAAGTTTCTCTCGGTGTGGTTTCTCCAAACGGAAAAGTTATTACCGATGTAAAACAGTTAAAAGGAAAGAAGCTGATCGTCAACAAGGGAACCACTGCGGAGACTTATTTCACACAGAAGTATCCGGATATTGAGCTTTTAAAATATGATCAGAATACGGAAGCTTTCAACGCATTAAAGGACGGCAGAGGAGCCGCGCTGGCACATGACAATACACTGGTATATGCATGGGCAAGGGAGAATAAAGGATTTACCACTGGGATCAAATCTCTCGGCGAACATGACTTTATCGCACCGGCTGTCAAAAAGGGAAATGATGATCTGAAGAGCTGGCTCGATGATGAGATTACCAAACTTACGAAGGAAGGATTCTTTGAGAAGGACTATAAGAAGACCCTGCTTCCGGTTTACGGAAAGACGGTTGAGGCTGACACAGTTATCATGAACGAAAAAGAATTAAAAGAATATAAGTAAGACAAAGACCGATCAGGAAACTCCGGAGAGTGTCCTGGTCGGTTTCTTTGCTGAGTTCCTGCATGAAATATTTTGGAGTCACAAGTATAGGGAAGAACTATGACCTGACGGAGGTGTTGCCGGAATAAATTACGGAATCTCAGGAAACACAATAAATATAAAAAAACTGGTTGACGTTTTCGGCACCATATGATATATTACTAAAAGTATCACTGCCGAAGACAGCAGGTGCCGTATGGCGTAACGAAGAACGGCCTGCCGAGGATGATAATTAGTATTGGACTAATTGTGTCTTTTGTCTTGCGGACAAAAGACTTTTTTTATATTCAGATCCACGCGGCGGTACACTAAAATAAATCAAGGAGGTGCACCATTTCATCATGGCAAAAGTAGAATTAAAACAACCTATCGTTAACGAAATCAAAGAATTGCTTACAGATGCTCAGTCAGCAGTTTTAGTTTCTTACCGCGGTATCTCTGTAGAAGAAGATACAGCAATGCGTAAGGAATTAAGAGAAGCAGGTGTAGAGTACAAGGTATACAAAAATACAATGATTCGTTTTGCGGTAAAAGATACGGAATTCGAACCGTTGACTGCTGACCTTACCGGACCGACTGCGATGGCTGTTTCCAAAACAGACGCAACTGCACCGGCAAGGATCTTGGCAAAATACGCAAAGAACATTGAAGTATTCAACCTGAAATCTGCAGTTGTAGAAGGAACATTCTACGACAAAGACGGCGTACAGGTTATCGCAAGCATTCCGTCAAGAGACGAATTACTTGCGAAATTCCTCGGAAGCATTCAGTCTCCGATTACCAACTTTGCTCGTGTTATTAAACAGATCGCAGAGAAAGACGGAGAAGCTCCGGCAGAAGAAGCAACAGAAGCTGCTGAATAATCGACGGTTTACATTAAATTAATTATTAGGAGGAAATAAAAATGACAACTCAGGAAATCATTGAAGTTATTAAAGGTTTATCAGTATTAGAATTAAATGAATTAGTAAAAGCATGCGAAGAAGAATTCGGTGTATCTGCAGCAGCAGGTGTTGTAGTAGCAGCAGGCGGAGCAGCAGACGGTGCAGCAGCTGAAGAAAAAGATGAATTCGACGTAGAGCTTACAGAGATCGGCGGAGCTAAGGTTAAAGTTATCAAAGTCGTTCGTGAAGTAACTGGCTTAGGATTAAAAGAAGCAAAAGAATTAGTTGACGGAGCTCCTAAAGTGATCAAAGAAGCTGCATCTAAAGCAGAAGCAGAAGATATCAAAGCTAAATTAGAGGGCGAAGGGGCAAAAGTAACTTTAAAATAGTTCTTTGTTCAATATCTAATGTAAGAAAACTTCATGAAAGAATCGGACTGGTTTGGCCAGCCGATTCTTTTTGCGTCTATTGAAATTTGTGCTTGACATGGCATAGACACTGTGGTATTATTAAGCGATGCTTTAATATGGGATTGTATGCCCATAGCCAAGCCTTTTTTTCGTTATATAAATTGTGAGAGATTCGCACAATCAGAAGTAGTATATAAACCATGTAGAAATCAAGAGGTGAACACGTCCATGGAAAAAAACAGAATTCAACCAATGAAATCGGGTACGAGCATAAGGATGAGTTATGCGAGACAAGATGACGTCTTGGAAGTACCGAACCTTATTGAAATTCAAAAGGACTCTTACAACTGGTTCTTGGGGGAAGGACTCAAAGAGGTATTTGAGGACATTTCTCCAATTGGGGATTACAGCGATCAGCTTAGCCTGGAATTCATCGATTTTAAGCTGTGCAGGGATGATATCAAGTATTCCATCGAAGAGTGTAAGGAGAGGGATGCCACATATGCCGCTCCGATGAAGGTGAAAGTAAGACTTCATAATAAGGAAACGGATGAAATCAAACAGCACGACATTTTCATGGGCGACTTACCTTTGATGACAGATACAGGTACATTTGTGATCAACGGAGCGGAACGTGTTATTGTCAGTCAGCTGGTGCGTTCTCCGGGTATCTACTATGGAATTGCCCACGATAAGATCGGTAAGAAATTATACTCTGCCACAGTGATTCCAAACCGTGGTGCATGGCTTGAGTACGAGACAGACTCCAATGACATTTTCAATGTGCGTGTGGACCGTACAAGGAAAGTGCCGATCACTGTATTGATCCGTGCCCTCGGAATCGGAACCAATGCAGAGATCAAAGAATTATTCGGAGAAGAGCCGAAGATTCTTGCGAGTATGGAGAAAGATCCGTCTGACAACTATGAGGACGGTTTATTAGAGTTATACAAAAAGATCCGTCCGGGTGAGCCTTTGTCTGTGGACAGTGCAGAGAGCCTGATCAACAGCATGTTCTTTGACCCGAGACGCTATGATCTGGCAAAAGTAGGACGCTACAAGTTCAATAAAAAGCTGGCATTCAGGAACCGCATCACAGGCCATATGTTGGCAGAGGATGTGATCGATACTTCCACAGGGGAGATCCTTGCGGAAGCGGGAACAGAAGTTACGCTGGAACTGGCGGATAAGATCCAGAATGCCGCTGTTCAGAGTGTGCTGATCCAGACCGAATTCGGCAATACAAAAGTATTATCTAATATGACCGTAAACCTGGCCGAATATGTAGACTTTGATCCGGAAGAACTTGGCATCCACGAGAATGTATTTTACCCTGTGCTGGAGAAGATTCTGGCAGAAGGTTTAAGCGGTGACGAATTAAAAGCGGCAGTGAAAAAGAACATTCACGACCTGATTCCGAAACACATTACAAAGGAAGATATTTTAGCTTCTATTAACTATAATATGCATCTGGAATACGGCATCGGAAACCATGATGATATTGACCACTTAGGCAACCGCCGTATCAGAGCGGTGGGAGAACTGCTGCAGAACCAGTACCGAATCGGTCTTTCCAGGCTGGAAAGAGTTGTCCGAGAGAGAATGACGACCCAGGATATCGAGACCATCACACCTCAGTCTCTGATCAATATTAAACCGGTGACCGCGGCAGTGAAGGAGTTCTTCGGAAGCTCCCAGCTTTCTCAGTTCATGGATCACAACAATCCGCTGTCTGAGCTGACACATAAGCGTCGTCTGTCTGCATTGGGTCCTGGAGGATTGTCCAGAGACCGTGCAGGATTCGAGGTGCGTGACGTACACTACTCCCATTATGGAAGAATGTGTCCGATCGAGACCCCGGAAGGTCCGAACATCGGTCTGATCAACTCTCTGGCGACCTATGCAAGGATCAACGAGTATGGATTTATTGAGGCTCCATATCGTGTATTGGATAAGACGGATCCTGAGAATCCGGTCGTTACGGACAATGTTGTATACCTTACCGCGGATGAAGAAGATAATTTTGTTGTAGCTCAGGCGAATGAGCCTCTGGATGAGGACGGACATTTCGTTCACGCCCATGTATCCGGCCGTTTCCGCGAAGATACTTCAGAATTCGATAAAGCAAATCTGGATCTGATGGATGTATCCCCTAAGATGGTATTCTCAGTGGCTACGTCAATGATCCCGTTCCTTGAAAATGACGATGCGAACCGTGCGCTGATGGGGTCCAACATGCAGCGTCAGGCTGTTCCGCTGCTCTCTACAGAGGCACCTGTGGTGGGAACCGGTATGGAGTCCAAGGCTGCCTTTGACTCCGGCGTATGTATCGTGGCCAAGAACGACGGAGTGGTAGAGAAATCCACCAGCACAAAAATCATTGTGCGCAGAGACTCCGACGGCGGCAAAGACATTTACAATGTAATCAAATTTGCAAGGAGCAACCAGGGGAACTGTATGAACCAGCGTCCGATCGTTTTCGAGGGGGACCGTGTGAAAAAGGATGATATCCTGGCAGACGGAGCGTCCACAAAGAGCGGAGAGATGGCTCTTGGCAAAAACCCTCTGATTGGATTTATGACCTGGGAAGGTTATAACTACGAGGATGCCGTCCTGTTAAGCGAGCGCCTGGTACAGGAAGATGTGTATACTTCTGTTCACATCGAAGAGTATGAGGCAGAAGCCCGTGATACGAAACTTGGACAAGAAGAGATCACAAGGGACCTGGCAGGCTTAAGCGAAGACGTATTAAAAGACCTGGATGAAAACGGTATTATCCGTATCGGAGCAGAAGTCCGTGCGGGAGACATCTTAGTCGGAAAAGTAACTCCGAAGGGAGAGACAGAACTGACGGCGGAGGAACGCCTGCTCCGTGCCATCTTCGGTGAGAAGGCAAGGGAAGTCAGAGACACCTCTTTAAGGGTTCCTCACGGAGCTTACGGTGTCGTTATGGATACCAAGATCTTTACAAGAGAAAACGGAGACGAACTGCCTCCTGGAGTAAATAAAACAGTCCGCGTCTATATCGCACAGAAGAGAAAGATTTCTGTGGGAGATAAGATGGCCGGCCGTCACGGTAACAAGGGTGTTATTTCCCGTATCCTTCCGGTGGAGGATATGCCGTACCTTCCGAACGGACGTCCGCTGGATATCGTGCTGAACCCGCTGGGTGTGCCGTCACGTATGAACATCGGGCAGGTGCTGGAGATCCATCTGTCCCTTGCGGCAAAAGTATTAGGATTTAACGTTGCAACTCCGGTATTCAACGGAGCTGACGAGGATGATATTGCTGTCACACTGGAAATGGCCAATGATTTTGCCAACACCAGCTGGGAAGATTTCGAGGCGAAATGGAAAGACCGCGTTGACGATAAAGTGATTGAATATTTAAGAGAAAATCAGGATCACAAAAAGGATTGGGAAGGCGTGCCGTTCGACAGAACCGGAAAAGTAAGGCTGAGAGACGGACGTACCGGTGAAGAGTTTGACAGCCCTGTTACGATCGGATTCATGCACTACCTGAAACTCCACCATTTGGTTGATGATAAGATCCATGCACGATCAACAGGACCGTACTCTCTGGTTACTCAGCAGCCGCTGGGAGGTAAGGCGCAGTTCGGCGGACAGCGCTTCGGAGAGATGGAAGTTTGGGCCCTGGAAGCATATGGGGCATCCTATACACTGCAGGAGATCCTGACAGTGAAATCCGATGATGTCATCGGACGTGTGAAGACATACGAAGCGATCATCAAAGGTGATAACATTCCTGAGCCGGGTATTCCGGAATCCTTCAAGGTATTGCTGAAAGAATTTCAGTCTCTGGCATTAGATGTCAAGGTACTCGATGAAAATGCGGAGGAAGTCGAGATCAAGGAAAATGTAGACCTGGCTGACACCAACCAGGATCTGAAACCGATGATCGAAGGCGACAGCGTATTTAATAATTATGAAGAAAACGAAGATTCCCTGGGAGCTTTAGGATTTAAAGAGGGGAACTTTGAAGATGGCGAAGACACTACTATTTCATAGAAGTGCAGATATAAGGAAGGAGCAACCTTAATGATAGGATCAAGCAACGAATATTCAAATCATAAAATTGCCTTTGATGCAATTAAGATCGGGTTGGCTTCCCCGGAAAAGATCCGAGAGTGGTCCAGGGGAGAAGTAAAAAAACCTGAAACCATCAATTATCGTACCTTGAAGCCTGAGAAAGACGGTCTTTTCTGTGAGAAGATATTCGGGCCGAGCAAAGACTGGGAGTGCCACTGCGGTAAATATAAAAAAATCAGATATAAAGGTGTTGTCTGTGACCGATGCGGCGTTGAGGTGACAAAAGCCAATGTGCGCCGTGAGCGTATGGGACACATCGAACTGGCAGCTCCGGTTTCCCATATCTGGTACTTCAAAGGGATTCCGAGCCGCATGGGGCTGATCTTGGATATTTCTCCGAGAAGTCTCGAAAAAGTATTGTATTTCGCCTGCTATATCGTGTTGGACGCAGGAGAGACGGACCTGGCTTATAAACAAGTATTGACAGAAAAAGAATACAGGGATGCCTATGATAAATACGGCAATTCTTTCCGCGTGGGAATGGGAGCCGAATCCATCAAAGAACTGCTGGAAGCCATAGATCTTTCAGCAGAGGCAAAATCCCTGAAAGACGAATTTAAGACTGCCACAGGACAGAAAAGGGCAAGAATCGTAAAACGCCTGGAAGTCGTAGAAGCATTCTTAAACTCAGAAAACAATCCTGAGTGGATGATCCTGGACGTTGTCCCTGTCATTCCTCCGGATATCCGTCCGATGGTACAGCTGGACGGAGGACGTTTTGCAACATCTGACTTGAATGATCTGTACAGAAGAATCATCAACCGCAACAACCGTCTGAAACGTCTGCTGGAACTCGGAGCTCCGGATATCATTGTGAGAAATGAGAAACGTATGCTTCAAGAAGCGGTAGACGCATTGATCGATAACGGCCGCCGCGGACGTCCGGTCACAGGACCTGGAAACCGTGCGCTGAAATCCCTTTCCGATATGCTGAAAGGTAAACAGGGGCGTTTCCGCCAGAACCTGCTCGGAAAACGTGTTGACTACTCAGGACGTTCTGTTATCGTCGTCGGGCCGGAACTGAAAATTTACCAGTGCGGTCTTCCGAAAGAGATGGCCATCGAGCTGTTTAAACCGTTTGTAATGAAAGAGCTGGTGGAGAGAAAACTTTCCCATAATATAAAATCTGCCAAGAAGATGGTAGAGAAGCTCCAGCCGGAGGTTTGGGATGTGCTGGAAGATGTCATCAAAGAACATCCGGTTATGCTGAACCGTGCACCGACACTGCACAGACTTGGTATCCAGGCGTTTGAGCCGATCTTAGTAGAAGGTAAGGCAATTAAGCTGCATCCGCTGGTATGTACTGCTTACAACGCCGATTTCGACGGTGACCAGATGGCTGTCCATCTGCCTCTGTCCGTGGAAGCACAGGCTGAGTGCCGTTTCCTTCTGCTGTCACCGAACAATCTGCTGAAACCTTCCGACGGAGGTCCGGTAGCCGTTCCTTCACAGGATATGGTTCTCGGTATTTACTATCTGACTCTGGAAAAAGAGGGAGATAAGGGAGAAGGCAAATATTTTAAATCAGAAAATGAGGCATTTCTTGCCTACGAGAATAAAGCTATTACCCTGCACGCAAGGATCAATGTAAGGCGTACAAAGGTTGACAAAGACGGAAATAAGATTTCCAAGGTCGTACAGTGTACACTCGGAAGAATTTTATTTAACGAGATCATCATGCAGGATCTGGGATTTGTAGACAGATCCAATCCGGAAAACGCACTGGATTTAGAGATCGACTTCCATGTAGGAAAGAAACAGTTAAAACAGATCCTCGACAAATGTATCAATATCCACGGCGCTACAAAGACGGCCGAAGTGCTTGACGATATCAAGGCACTGGGATACAAATACTCTACAAGAGGAGCCCTGACCGTTTCTATTTCAGACATGACAGTGCCGGAAGAGAAAAAGGAAATTCTTGCAGGAGCACAGGATCAGGCTGAGTTCATCAACAATCAGTTCAAACGCGGTCTCATGACAGAAGAAGAGCGCTACAAAGCGGTTGTCAAGACATGGTTTGACGCCGATGATGTCCTGACTGACAAACTGATCACAGGATTAGATAAATATAACAATATTTTCATGATGGCCGATTCCGGAGCCCGTGGTTCCAATCAGCAGATCAAACAGCTGGCCGGTATGCGTGGGCTGATGGCCGATACGTCAGGACGTACCATCGAACTGCCGATCAAGTCCAATTTCCGTGAAGGTCTGGACGTACTGGAATACTTTATCTCCGCTCATGGTGCGAGAAAGGGACTTTCCGATACGGCCTTAAGAACTGCCGATTCAGGTTATCTGACAAGACGTCTTGTAGACGTATCGCAGGATCTGATCATCAGGGAAGCAGACTGTGGACTGGATGCGGACGGACAGATTCCGGGCATGTATGTGGAGGCGTTCATGGACGGACAGGAAGTCATCGAAAGTCTTCAGGACCGAATCACAGGGCGTTATGCCGCAGAAGAGATCAAACATCCTGAGACAGGAGAAGTTCTTGTAAAGTCAAATCACATGATCACTCCGAGAAGGGCCAAGACCGTTATCGATGCAGGTCTTACAAAGGTCAAGATCAGGACGATGCTGACCTGTCAGTCACAGGTGGGATGCTGTGCAAAATGCTACGGTTCCAACATGGCTACCGGTCAGGCGGTACAGGTGGGAGAGGCAGTCGGTATCATCGCGGCCCAGTCCATCGGTGAGCCTGGTACACAGCTGACCATGCGTACGTTCCATGCCGGAGGAGTTGCAGGTGATGATATCACACAGGGTCTTCCGCGTATCGAAGAGCTCTTCGAGGCAAGAAAGCCGAAAGGTCTTGCCATCATCTCTGAGTTTGCAGGAAAAGTGCAGATCAAAGATACGAAGAAGAAGCGGGAAGTTGTCATCACCAACAAAGAAACCGGAGATATGAAGGCCTATCTGATTCCTTACGGTTCCAGGCTGAAAGTCATGGAAGGACAGGAAGTGGAAGCCGGAGACGAGCTGACCGAAGGTTCTGTCAATCCGCATGACATCTTAAAGATTAAAGGTATCCGCGCTGTTCAGGATTACATGATCCGTGAAGTGCAGAGAGTATACCGTCTGCAGGGTGTAGATATCAACGACAAGCACGTAGAAGTCATCGTCCGCCAGATGCTGAAGAAAGTCCGCATCGAAGAAGGTGGAGACAGCGACTACCTGCCTGGCGCCATGATTGACGTGCTGGAATTTGAAAAGACAAACAGGGAGCTGGAAGAGAGAAACTTAGAGACTGCGAAGGCAGAACAGATTATCCTCGGTATTACCAAGGCATCTCTTGCCACAGACTCTTTCTTATCCGCAGCGTCATTCCAGGAGACCACGAAAGTCCTCACCGATGCGGCTATCAAAGGAAAGGTCGATCCATTGGTCGGATTGAAGGAAAATGTTATCCTCGGAAAACTGATCCCGGCAGGAACCGGAATGAAACGGTACCGCAATGTAAAAATTAACACAGAGGAAGAAGAACTGACACTCGAAGACGAAATCGATTTCGAATAAGGTCTTAAAAGCTCCCGTCCCTGCACTTTGCAGGGACGGGAGCTTTCTGAATAAAGAATAACTATTTTGTAAAAATAAAAAGCCTTACGGATTTTCAGAGATGCAAACTGAAAATCCGTAAGGCTTTTTTGTATTATTTTCATTTCTTAATTGTTTTTGGATTTACTCGGTCTTGTTTTGGCTTTCCAGCCTGATTTTACTCAAATAGCGATAAATGCTGGCCGGAGAGCAGGATAGTTTTTGTGCAATAATGGGGACTACACCCTTAAGCATAAAAAGGCCTTTCTCATCCAGGAGCTGAAGAATCTTTAATTTTTCTGTCTGAGTCAATCGGTCTGCAGGAACCTGCAAGGTGTTTACAACCGATAATAGCGCATCTTCGGTAGCGGCAGAGATACTGTTATAAAAAGTTTCCTGTTCGCTATCTCCGTTATCCGAGGCTAACGGAGTTGTATTGATGGCGATATTTTGGGTGACGTACTTATTGGGATGGCATAAAGCAAAGACTTGTTCGGAAATATCCCGGAAGCGGCTATCATCAAAGTTAATGCACAGCAATCCTATCAGTTTACCTTGACCGTCTTTGATATACAAGGTAGAACAGCGCAGGATTTTGCCATTAGCAGACTGACCCCTGTAATTCAACTTCCAGTCTTGAGTTGTATAGGATTTTTCTGCAATTGTCTGCATTGCCATATTGGTCAAGGGGGCATCCATATCACGACCGCTGATGTGTTTATTGGCGATAGCTATAATGGCAGGCTGCTTGAGTGTCAAATCATGAAGTACAATTTCATAATCGGGACCCAGAGTATTCCCTAAAAATTTGACCAATGGTATATAGTGGCGAAGGATATCGTTTGTCATTTATTTCACTTCCTAGCGTTCATTAAATTGTAGTCATTATACCATTTCTGCGAAGGAGAGGCAATAAAAAATTCTCAATAATAATAAAGTTAGAACGATGATAGTTGTCCAAACGAGGGGAATTTGCACAAATTTTGTGAAAAAAATAAAGAAAAATATAATAATGTGACAAAAAATGTTGACAATAAAATATTATACTGATAATATTTTATTATAATTAAGGAGGTGACATATGAAACGGGTTATTAGTACAAACAAAGCACCTGCAGCCATTGGACCATATTCGCAGTGCATTGCAGCAGGAGGAATCGTAATTACGTCCGGTCAATTACCGATTGATCCGGATACCGGTACATTTCCTCAAGGCATTGAAGCACAGACCAGACAATCTCTGATGAATTGTAAAAATGTTCTGGAAGCAGCCGGTGTTTCTATGGATCATGTAATTAAGACAACAGTTTTTCTCAGTGATATGAATCATTTTGCAGTTTTCAACACTGTGTATGCAGATTTTTTTGCAAATAGCTGTCCGGCTCGCAGTGCTGTGGAAGTTGCCAGGCTGCCTAAGGATGCATTGGTAGAGATTGAATGTATTGCCATAGGATAAAGACCAAGTTACAGTTGATTGAATAATTTATGTTTATAAAAATGGAGGTAAGAGTACTATGAAGAAATCCACTATGAATGAGTATCCTTTGAACGTTCCTTCTCCAAGTCATTACAGTTTTGCAGTTCGGGATATCCCGAGTGTGACAGTAGAACAGCGGGAACGTGCACTGAAAGCTACCCATTACAACGAGTTTGCATTTCCGGCAGGTATGCTGACGATTGATATGCTGTCCGACTCAGGAACGACAGCAATGACAAATCAGCAGTGGGCATCTTTGTTTCTGGGGGATGAGGCTTATGGGCGTAATACAGGATATTATGTCTTGCTGGATACCTTCCGTGATATTTTTGAGCGCGGGGGTGAAAAGAACTGGAAGAGATCCATTGATTTAGTCCGCACAGATTGCAGGGACGTCGAAAAGATGATGGATGAGTTGTATCTGTGCGAATATGAAGGAGGCCTGTTTAACGGTGGTGCTGCACAGATGGAACGTCCTAATACTTTTATTATTCAGCAGGGCCGTGCAGCAGAATCTGTTCTGATGGAGATCGTAAAAAAGATTTTGGCTCAGCGCTATCCCGGAAAAGTTTTCACTATCCCGTCAAATGGTCACTTTGACACTACTGAAGGAAACATAAAGCAGATGGGTTCAATTCCTCGAAATTTATACAATAAGGAGCTGTTGTATGAGATTCCGGAAGGTGGAAAGTATGATAAGAATCCATTTAAGGGAAATATGGACATCGAGAAGTTGGAGCAGCTGATCCAAATCTGTGGACCTGAAAATGTACCATTAGTTTTTGCCTGCATTACCAACAATCCGATTTGTGGTCAGGCTGTATCTATGGAAAATCTGAAAGAAATCAACCGTGTTGCGCATAAGTATGATATTCCTTTGGTGTTTGACGTCGCTCGCTGGGCTGAGAACTGCTACTTTATTAAAATGAATGAGGAAGGCTATGCTGACAAATCAATCGCAGAGATTGCCACGGAAATGTTTTCTTTATGTGATGCGTTCACTATGTCTGCGAAGAAGGACGGTCATTCTAATATGGGTGGCATGCTGGCATTCCGCGATAGAGGATTGTTTTGGAAGAAATTTTCAGACTTCAATGAAGATGGAACAATCAAGACGGACGTGGGTGTTTTATTAAAGGTAAAGCAGATTTCCTGTTACGGCAACGATTCCTATGGCGGTATGTCAGGGCGTGACATTATGGCTCTTTCCGTAGGTCTGTATGAGAGCTGTGATTTCAACTATATGCATGATCGAGTAGGTCAGTGTAACTATTTGGCTGAGGGCTTCTATAATGCCGGAATTAAAGGCGTGGTACTGCCGGCCGGCGGGCATGCCGTGTACATCAATATGGATGAATTCTTTGATGGAAAACGTGGTCATGATACTTTTGCCGGTCAGGGATTCAGCATTGAACTGATTCGGCGTTATGGGATTCGTACTTCTGAGTTAGGCGATTATTCTATGGAGTATGATCTGAAGACACCTGAACAGCAGGCGGAGCTGGCAAACGTAGTTCGGTTCGCAATCGACCGAAGCCGGTTGACCAAGGAGCATTTAGATTATGTCATTGCTGCTGTGAAGGCATTGTACGAAGATCGTGAGAATATTCCTAATATCAGAATTGTCTGGGGACACAACTTGCCAATGCGTCACTTCCATGCGTTCCTGGAACCTTACCCTAACGAAAATAAATAATGATCTATAATTTGTAATCTTATAAATTTTGCGTCGACTTTTATGCGACCGCAGGCGGTCTTTTTGAAAGGTGGCTTGCGGTCGTATTTTAGGATTGCGGGAAAGGCCTTGATTAATACAA
Organism: Anaerostipes faecis; assembly: GCF_910574135.1. Classification (NCBI taxonomy): domain Bacteria; kingdom Bacillati; phylum Bacillota; class Clostridia; order Lachnospirales; family Lachnospiraceae; genus Anaerostipes; species Anaerostipes faecis. The sequence continues at coordinate 94,551 of NZ_CAJSYK010000005.1, forward strand.
AACTTCAACCGCATCCAAACTGTGAATTTAAAGAAGATCGGTATTATCCGAAGGAGGGATACCAATGAAAAATGTTAATACAATTCAAAAAAACCGTGACGGATTTCAATCAAAATGGGGCTTTATTCTGGCCTGTGTCGGTTCTGCAGTTGGTATGGGTAACATCTGGCGTTTGCCCATTATGGTTTCCAAATACGGTGGTTTGACTTTTTTGATCCCCTTTTTTATTTTTATTGTGTTGATTGGAGCTTCCGGCGTTATTGGCGAATTTGCGCTGGGCCGTTCCGCTGGCGCTGGCCCTGTAGGCGCATTTGGCAAGTGTACAGAACTGCGTACTGGAAGCAAAAAGCTCGGTGAAACTATCGGTGCTATTCCAATCATCGGCTCGCTGGCGCTTGCTATCGGCTACACATGTGTCATGGGCTGGGTATTTAAATATACAATCATGGCAATTTCCGGTTCTATGTTTTCTATGGGGCAGGATATGAATGTTATTGTTGGAACTTTCAATTCTACTGCGAGTAGCTGGGGCGCTAATACCTGGATTCTAATCGCTGTTATTGCCAGTTTTGCCATCATGTCCATGGGTATTTCAGGCGGAATCGAAAAGGCTAATAAAATCATGATGCCTCTTCTGTTCATAATGTTTATGGCTCTCGGAATTTATATTGCTACACTGCCAGGAGCGTCCAACGGGTACAAGTATATTTTTTCCTTAAATCCTGCAGGCTTATTAAATCCTGAAGTGTGGATTTTTGCTTTTGGACAGGCGTTCTTTTCCATGTCTGTTGCGGGAAATGGATCTGTCATTTATGGATCATATCTTGGAAAAAGTGAATCCATTCCAGGGGCAGCCCGTAATGTAGCATTTTTTAATTCTTTGTCTGCGATGCTGGCAGCTTTCGTCATCATTCCTGCCATGGCAGTTGGAAATGCGGAATTGACTGCTGGCGGTCCCGGCTTGATGTTTATTTATTTAGTAAATGTTATGAATGGAATGGTAGGAGGACGGATTGTCGGAGTGATTTTCTTCCTGTGCGTGACTTTTGCCGGTATCAGTTCTATAATCAATCTGTATGAGGCTCCGGTGGCTTTTTTACAGGAAAGATTCGGAATTAAACGGATCTTTGCTACAGGTACGGTTCTGGTACTGGGAGCTGTCGTAGCTTTGTTTATTCAAGCAATAGTCTCTGGATGGATGGATATTGTTTCTATCTATCTTTGTCCTTTGGGGGCTCTATTGGCTGCTGTTATGTTTTTTTGGGTTGCGGGGAAAGAGTATGTTCTCAAGGCAGTAAATGAAGGGGCGAAAAAACCAATTGGTTCGTGGTTTTATCTGCTGGCAAAGTATGTCTACTGCCTTTGTGCGATCGTTGCTTTAATCGCAGGTGCATTTTATGGCGGTATCGGATAAATTATTTTAAAATACATAAAAAATAAAGATTAAAAGCTTGTATTTACGAATTTTATGGAAATACGAGCTTTTTTAATGCAACCCATGGAAATCCCCTTGACAAACGATTTTCTCCCACTTATAATTAGGAAATGCGCGTAGATATCTATGTGCAACAACAGATCATAAGTAACTACAGCAGAAAACATGCATGGAGGTGAAAATTAATGCCAACTTTTAACCAATTAGTTAGAAAAGGGAGAAAGACATCTACAAAGAAGTCTACCGCACCGGCTCTTCAGAAAAGTTTTAACTCTTTAAAGAAGAGATCAGTAAACGCAAGCTCTCCTCAGAAGAGAGGGGTTTGTACAGCTGTTAAGACTGCGACTCCTAAAAAGCCTAACTCTGCTCTTCGTAAGATTGCCAGAGTACGTCTTTCTAACGGTATCGAAGTAACAAGCTATATCCCGGGTGAGGGACATAACTTACAGGAACATAGTGTTGTTCTGATTCGTGGTGGTCGTGTTAAGGACTTACCAGGTACCCGTTACCATATCGTTCGTGGAACACTTGATACAGCAGGTGTTGCAAACAGAATGCAGGCTCGTTCCAAATACGGAGCTAAGAGACCGAAGAAATAATCAAACGAAACTAAATTGGTACAAAGCAGCGTAACATTACGCTACCTTGTATAGTTGTGCCGGAAATGAATGTTTTCCCTGTAGTACAGGAGATAGATATAAATTCTGGCACGATCAGGCATTGAGCGCTTGAAGACCGGCGGAAAGCCGGTAACTGCGCAAGGATGAATGAGTACCGATGAATTAAGGTCGGCGGCATGTCAGAAAAAGGTATAATATTTCTGCCGTTGGCAATTATTAAGGAGGGAAGAAACGTGCCACGTAAAGGACATATTGCGAAAAGAGATGTTTTGGCGGATCCTATTTACAATAACAAAGTTGTGACCAAACTGATCAACAACATCATGTTAGACGGTAAAAAAGGAGTTGCCCAGAAGATCGTATACGGTGCATTCAACCGTATTGAAGAGAAAGCTGGAAAGCCTGCCCTTGAAGTATTCGAAGAGGCAATGAACAATATCATGCCTGTGCTGGAAGTTAAAGCAAGACGTATCGGTGGAGCCACCTATCAGGTACCGATCGATGTACGTCCGGACAGAAGACAGGCCCTTGCACTCCGCTGGTTGACTTTATACTCTCGTAAAAGAGGAGAAAAGACCATGGAAGAAAGGCTTGCAAATGAAATCTTTGATGCATCCAACAACACCGGAGCATCCGTAAAGAAAAAAGAAGACATGCACAAAATGGCAGAAGCAAACAAAGCATTCGCACATTACAGATTTTAATCTGGTGTGCGGGGCCTACCGCTTTATCCGAAAAACAATAGGAGGAAAAGATCTTGGCTGGAAGAGAATATCCATTAGAGAGAACCAGAAATATTGGAATCATGGCTCATATCGATGCTGGGAAAACCACTTTGACAGAGCGTATCCTCTATTATACTGGTGTAAATTATAAGATCGGTGATACTCATGAGGGAACTGCTACCATGGACTGGATGGAGCAGGAACAGGAAAGAGGTATCACGATCACTTCTGCAGCGACCACATGTCACTGGACTCTCCAGGAAAACTGCAAACCGAAGGATGGAGCATTAGAACACCGTATCAACATCATTGATACACCGGGACACGTTGATTTCACAGTAGAAGTAGAACGTTCCCTGCGTGTACTTGACGGTGCGATCGGAGTATTTGATGCAAAGGGTGGAGTAGAGCCACAGTCTGAGAACGTATGGCGTCAGGCAGACACTTACAATGTACCTAGAATGGCATTCATCAATAAGATGGATATTTTAGGTGCTGATTTCTACGGATCTGTGGAACAGATCAAAGACCGTCTCGGTGCCAATGCAGTTGTAATTCAGCTGCCAATCGGCAAAGAAGATGATTTCCAGGGTATCATTGACCTGTTTGAAATGAAAGCCTACATTTACAATGATGATAAGGGAGAAGACATTTCAATCACAGATATCCCTGATGATATGAAAGATGATGCAGAAATGTATCACACTCAGTTAGTAGAGCAGATCTGTGAGTTAGACGACGATCTGATGATGGAATACCTGGAAGGGGAAGAGCCATCTGTGGAAGCATTAAAAGCTGCACTTAGAAAAGGAACATGCGAATGTACAGCAGTTCCGATCTGCTGCGGTACTGCTTACCGCAACAAAGGTGTTCAGAAATTACTGGACGCTGTTCTTGAGTTCATGCCGGCACCGACAGACATCGCTGCCATCAAGGGTGTGGATGAAGACGGAAATGAAATCGAAAGACATTCATCTGATGATGAACCTTTCGCAGCACTTGCATTTAAGATCATGACAGACCCATTCGTTGGAAAGCTTGCTTTCTTCCGTGTGTACTCCGGAACAATGAATTCAGGTTCCTACGTATTAAATGCTACAAAACAGAAAAAAGAGCGTGTTGGACGTATCCTTCAGATGCATGCCAACAAGCGTGAAGAGTTAGACAAAGTTTACGCAGGTGATATTGCAGCTGCCGTAGGTTTCAAGATCACAACAACAGGTGATACGATCTGTGACGAGAAGAGTCCGGTAATCCTGGAATCCATGGAATTCCCAGAGCCGGTTATCGACGTAGCGATCGAGCCTAAGACAAAAGCAGGCCAGGGCAAGATGTCAGAAGCACTTGCAAAACTTGCAGAAGAAGATCCGACCTTCAAAGCTCATACTGATGAAGAGACAGGACAGACAATCATTTCCGGAATGGGTGAGCTTCACCTGGAAATCATCGTAGACCGTCTGCTTCGTGAGTTTAAAGTAGAAGCGAATGTAGGTGCGCCTCAGGTTGCTTACAAAGAGTCCTTCACGAAAGAAGTGGATGTGGACAGCAAGTATGCAAAACAGTCTGGTGGACGCGGTCAGTACGGACACTGTAAAGTACACTTTGAGCCAATGGATGCCAACGGTGAAGAACTGTTCAAGTTTGAATCCACTGTTGTCGGCGGTAACATTCCTAAGGAATATATCCCGGCAGTCGGAGCTGGTATCGAAGAAGCTGCTCAGTGCGGTATCCTTGGAGGATTCCCGGTACTCGGTGTAAAAGCTACAGTATACGACGGATCTTACCACGATGTCGATTCCTCAGAGATGGCGTTTAAGATCGCCGGTTCCATGGCCTTCAAGGAAGCGATGCAGAAAGCCGGGGCTATCATCTTAGAGCCGATCATGAGAGTCGAAGTTACAACTCCTGAAGATTACATGGGAGACGTTATCGGTGATATCAACTCACGCCGCGGACGTATTGAGGGTATGGATGATGTCGGAGGCGGAAAGATCATCAGAGCTTTCGTTCCTCTTGCAGAAATGTTCGGATACTCAACAGACCTTCGTTCCAGAACACAGGGCCGTGGAAACTACTCTATGTTCTTCAACAGCTACGAGCCGGTACCGAAGAGCGTACAGGAAAAAATCATCGCAGACAAAGCAAAATAAGCAGGTTTTTTTGATAAAAAATATGCTTGAATTCTTCAAAGAAATGAAATATAATCAAGGGTAGGACGGCCTTTGGTAAGGTGATTCGTCGACCCGGTAGTAAATAATAATTTATCTATTTGCCCAAAGGGCTAATAAGGAGGACATTTAAAATGGCTAAAGAAAAGTTTGAGAGAACCAAACCTCATTGCAACATTGGTACCATTGGTCACGTCGATCATGGTAAAACTACTTTAACAGCTGCTATCACAAAGACATTAAGTGCCAGAGTAGATGGAAACGCAGCCGTTGATTTCGAAAATATCGATAAAGCTCCGGAAGAAAGAGAACGTGGAATCACTATCTCCACAGCTCATGTAGAATATGAAACAGATAACCGTCACTACGCACACGTTGACTGCCCAGGCCATGCCGATTATGTAAAGAACATGATCACTGGTGCTGCTCAGATGGACGGAGCTATCCTTGTAGTAGCTGCAACTGACGGTGTTATGGCTCAGACAAAAGAGCACATCCTTCTTTCCCGTCAGGTAGGCGTACCTTACATCGTAGTATTCATGAATAAATGTGACATGGTAGACGATGAAGAGTTATTAGAATTAGTAGAAATGGAAATCCGTGAGTTATTAAGCGAGTACGAATTCCCAGGTGATGACACTCCAGTTATCCAGGGATCTGCTTTAAAAGCTCTTGAAGATCCTAACAGCGAGTGGGGAGATAAGATCATGGAACTTATGGCTGCAGTTGACAGCTGGATTCCAGACCCACAGCGTGACACAGACAAACCATTCCTTATGCCAGTAGAGGATGTATTCTCTATCACAGGACGTGGTACTGTTGCAACAGGTAGAGTTGAAAGCGGTGTACTTCACGTATCTGAAGAAGTTGAAATCGTTGGTATCAAAGAAGAGACAAGAAAAGTTGTTGTAACTGGTATCGAAATGTTCCGTAAACTTCTTGACGAAGCTCAGGCTGGTGACAACATCGGTGCTCTTCTCCGTGGTGTTCAGAGAGAAGAAATCGAAAGAGGACAGGTTCTTTGTAAACCAGGTTCTATCACATGCCACACTAAGTTTACAGCTCAGGTATACGTTTTAACAAAAGACGAAGGTGGACGTCATACTCCTTTCTTCAACAAATATCGTCCTCAGTTCTACTTCAGAACAACCGACGTAACAGGTGTTGTTGAATTACCGGAAGGTGTTGAAATGTGCATGCCTGGTGACAACGTAGAAATGACAATCGAACTGATTCACCCAATCGCTATGGCTCAGGGATTATCTTTCGCTATCCGTGAAGGTGGACGTACAGTTGGATCAGGACGTGTTGCTACAATCATCGAATAATATACGCGTTAGCATTAAACCATGCTAAAATGAAAAAATGAAACCGCTGAGTGCTTTGCACTCAAGCGGTTTTTGTTATATACACGGAATTTCTTTTATTTAAAAATTACCACATTTTATCTATTGTTTTTTGGAGGATTTACTGGAAAAATAAAAAAATGTACCATATTAAAACGCCCGTAATTGATAATCTAAGTAAAAGGAACCGTGCTATAATTTAAATCATCATAAGGGAGGAGGTGCAGACAGAACTTACATAATGACTGAGAGGAGACGAAGGAAGAATGAAACGTTCGAAAGAGAAGTTTTATATGAAACAGATTTTAGGTTGTATCATGGACGGCGAAATCATGGCGACCGGGAAAATTGCAAAAGAAGTCGGACTCTCTGAAAAATCCGTAAGAAATAAACTTAATGAACTGGATGATTTTTTAACTCAAAATAATCTTGGAATTATTCAGAGAAAACCAAGAGTAGGTATTTGGCTGGAGATATCAGAAGAAAAAAAAGAAAAATTGGAAGCCTATCTGGATCGGCCGGGAGAACTTCAGTTAGAATCTTATAATCCGAAAGAACGAGTTACGGAAGCTTTAAAGGTTTTATTTAATTTACGACCGTGGCAGACAATTACTACACAGAAGTTATCAGAGAAACTATATTTAAGTGTTCCAACAATGCTGAAGGTAATGAAAGAATGTGAAGAATGGCTTAGTTACTATAACATCAAACTGGTAAACGAAAGAAGTCGCGGATATCGATTGTTAAGCAGAGAAAATGAATATCGGATTGCATTGAGGAATCTGATGATGGAACGAAGTACCTCGGCTACAATTAATCAGAATCTGGATTATTTTTTTCCGAACATTGATGTATCAACAGTGCGAAAATGTATCATACAGGCAGAAAACGAATGGGATTATCGATTTACAGATGAATCATTTTATGAAATTCTTATTTACTGTTGTATAGCATATCAGAGAAAAGAGTTCGACAATCCATTGATGATGGAAAATCATATGGAAGAACTGGAAATTCTTCAAAAATATAATGAGTATGCGTTTACTGTAGCTATCTTTGAAAAATTGGAAGAAGTATTCCATGTACGCTTTTCCCAGGAAGATATTCTTTTTCTTTCCATACAGATTCTATGTTCAAAATTTATAGGAATTTCAGAGATTGAAATTACACTGGAACAAGTAAAAAAATATGACAATCAGCTGGTGAAATTTGTGGATCGGCTGCTGACGGTCATTGGAAACATTATGAATGTAGATTTAGTATCGGACCAGAAAGTAAAAGAAAGCCTTATTGTACATTTGAGACCGACCATTTTCCGACTGCGATACGGAACCCCGCAAAGCAATGATTTAATCGATTTTATTAAAAAAGAGTATAAAAACGTATTTCGGGCAAGCTGGGCAATTAGTATTCTGTTTGAAGAGTGTTACAATGTACAGATTACCGAAGATGAAATCGGATACATCGTTTTGTATATTCAGGCGGCAATTGAGCGGAAGATACATCAGTACAAGGCAATCTTACTGACGAATTTCAATATGGGACATGCGCAGTTGATGAAAGAAAGAATTAAAAAGGTTGTTCCGGAAATTAGAAGTCTGGAAATTGTCAGTACCCATGATTTTAAATTGGATGATTATTATGATATTGATATTATCATCTCATCAAAAGAAACAAAAGTGAAAGACAAACGAATTGTAGTAATTCCTAATATTTTAAGTGAAAATGGTATTCTTGCTTTAAGAAATTATCTGGACACTATTAACTCTAATGTAAGTGAGAATCCTTTTTCTCCAGAATGTTGTCTGCTGTTTTCTCCAGAACTGATTTTCACACACATGAAGGTTCAGTCAAAGGAAGAAATCTTAAAAGTTATGTCAGATGCCATGAGAGAAAAGGGCGTTGTGACAGAAGAATTTTTTGATACGGTAATGGAGAGGGAAAATAAGACAACAACAACGATAGGCAACGGTGTCAGTCTTCCCCATGGTTCACCTGCTGCAGTTAACGAATCCAAGGTTGCAATAGCAATTCTGGATGAGCCAGTGATGTGGGACGATGAGCCAGTGGAAGTAGTATTTCTACTTGGATTCAAGCTAATTACCAAAGATGAAATTAACAGAATTCAGTTATTTTACAAAGAATATGTTTCATTAATTGATACAGATGAAAAAATTCTCATGTTAAAAAGTATGGAAACCAATATTGAAGTTTACAAATATTTAATTCAATGATGAGGAGGAACTATTATGAATGTAAAAGATGTATTAGATGAAAGAGTAATTGACTTGAATATGAAAGCTGCAGATAAGAAAGAAGCTATTACAAATCTGGCAGGAAAGCTGAAAAATGCAGGATATATTGCAGATGTAGAATCCTATGTGAAAGATATTTATCTTCGCGAATCTCAAGGGCAGACAGGAATCGGACATTATGTAGCAATTCCTCATGGAAAAAGTGATTCCGTAACACAGGTTGGAATTGCCATTGGAAAAATGGAAAATGAAATCGAGTGGGAGACACTGGATGGAAAGGGTGTAAAACTGATTTTTTTGTTCGCAGTAGGAAATGACAATGAAAATGCGAAGACACACTTAAAGCTGTTGGCAGAAGTAGCAAGAAATCTTGGAAATGATGAAGCTGTTGAACAGCTGCTTTCTGCAAAAACAGTGGAAGATATAAAAGCAGTATTTTAATCTAGGGAAAATTTAAAATTCAATGCTTAAAACATTCATAAAAAGATCATCGGATTCCCGGTGGTTTTTCTTTTATGAACTATTTACAGCTTAAAAATTACCGTATTAAAATGCCCGGAAAAACAAAAAAATAAAAAAAACAGAAAAAAAGTGCCACATTAAAAAGCCCTTAATCAATGAACACAGAAAGAATATCCATGCTACTATTTTAGTGTAAGGAATAACAAATAGGAACTATGAAAGGAGATGTTAAATTATGAAAATTGTTGCAGTTGCAGCATGTACATCAGGTATTGCACATACGTACATTGCGAAAGAAAAATTAATTCGTGCTGCTGAAAGTATGGGACACACCATTAAGGTGGAGACACAGGGTACAATTGGTATCGAAGATGAATTAACAGCAGATGAGGTGAAAGAAGCTGACATTGTAATTCTGGCAGTGGATATTGCAATTACTGGAACAGAGCGCTTTGAAGGAAAACCTACAATTAAAGTACCTACAAATGTGTGTGTGAAGGCACCCAAGCAATTAATTCAGAAAATTGAAAATGAATTGAAAAAGTAACAAAGGAGAAGAGAGATTATGAAAAAAATAGGAGCAGAATTAAAACAACATGCGTTGACTGCTATTTCATACATGCTGCCATTGGTTGTAGCATCAGGATTATTAATTGCAGTTGGTAACTTAATGGGTGGAGAAAATGTAACAGAATTATCAAAAATGACAATTCCAAATGCATTGACTTCTCTTGGTGTTTTAGGAATGGGATTATTACCATCATTTATTGCAGGGTATATTTCTTATTCTATTGCTGATCGCCCTGGTATTGCACCTGGTTTCTTAATGGGACAAATTGCTTCATTCTTGGGAGCTGGATTCTTAGGTGGTATGATCGGTGGTTACCTGGTTGGATATATTGCATTATTTATTAAAAAGAATTTGAAAGTTCCAAAATGGGCAGAAGCTCTTATGCCAATGATGATTATACCAACATTATCTGCAATTATTGCCGGATTGATTATGTTCTTTGTTATTGGAAATCCAATTGTATGGGCAACAAACGCATTAACAAACTTTATTACAGGGTTAGACCAGTCTTCTAAAGGAGTATACGGCTTTGTTATCGGAGCATTAGGGTGTATTGACTTTGGTGGACCAATCAGTAAGGTGCCAAACCTGATTTGTGATGGTTTGCTTCTGGAAGGAATTACAGAACCTGAAGCAATCAAAGTGTTAGCAGCCATGGTTCCTCCTCTGGGAGTTACATTCTCATTAGTATTATCTAAATTTATGAAAAAACCTATTTATTCTTCTCAGGAAGTAGAAAATATCAAAATTGCATTTCCGATGGGATTATGTATGATTTCTGAAGGTGTTATTCCAATTGCGATGAACGATTTAATTCGTACAGTGATTTGTACAGCAACAGGTTGTGGAATTACAGGAGCGATTAGTTTTTCATTGGGTGTAGGAAGTAAAGTACCGTCTGGAGGAGTCTTTGTTATTCCAGCAATGTCAAATCCAATCGCTGCACTGATTGCTTTACTGGCAGGTACTGCAGTAACGGGCGTATTGTTAGTTTTAATTAAGAAGAAAAAAACAGAAGTTGACGAGCCGGTTGCAGATGAAAAAGAAGAGGAAATGGATTTATCAGGAATCAGCATTTCATAAGGTACCAGATTAGAAAGGAAATTGTAAAATGTACGTATCAATGAAGGGGATGCTTGAAAGAGCAAATGAAGGTAATTATGCAGTTATGGCGATTAATTGTTTCAATATTGAAACGGCCAGAGCGGTGATTCAGGCAGCACAGTCATTAAGAGCACCAATTATTGTAAACATTGTGCAGGAACATATGGTAAATCACTGTGATAGTGATTTGATTGCACCGATTGTAAAAAAACTTGCCGAGAGAGCTAGTATAGAGGTGGCGTTGAACTTTGATCATGGAGAAGAAGTTGGATTATTAAAGAAAGCACTTGCAGATGGATATTCCAGTGTTATGGTAGACGCTTCCAGATATGATCTGGAAGGAAATATTAAAATGACCAGAGAAATCGTGGAGTTCGCAAAACAGTTTGATGCCAGTGTCGAAGGGGAAATCGGATGTATGGGTGCAAGTGAAGGGGATAACTATACAGATGATGATATGAAAACAAATCCAGATGAAGCATTGCGCTTTGCACAGGAAACCGGAATTGACGCATTAGCAATTTCTTTTGGAAGTTCCCATGGAAACTATCCAGAAGGTTATGTACCGGAATTTGATTTTGAAAGATTAAAGGAAATCAAAGAAAAGACACAGATGCCTCTGGTACTTCATGGAGGCAGCGGATCTGGGGATGAGAATATCCAAAAATGCGTCGAATACGGCATTAATAAGATTAACGTAGGCTGTGATTTTATGAATGCCAACGTTGACAGTATTAAAAAGCATTTAAAAAAGGAACCAGATATTAACTATTGGGTCATGATGCACCAGGTGGAGATTGACAGCCAGGAACTGGTAAAGAAATACATCAAATTATCAAAATCAGAAGGAAAATCATTATAAGAGATTAAAGGAGATATTTACTATGTTAATGAACATGAAAGAGCTGTTAAAAGTAGCAGACGAAAAAAGATTTGCAGTACCAGCATTTAATATTGGAAGCGATCAGTTATTGAAAGCTGTGATGCAGAAAGTCAAGGAAATGAAAAGTCCTGTTATTTTGGAAATGTCACCGGATGAATTTAACTTTGTAGAAAACAGCTTAATTCAGGCTATGATTTATGAAGCATCCAAAACAGATGTACCAGTCGTTATCCATCTGGATCATGGAGACAAATTTGAAACAGTTGTAAGAGCAATTCAGGCAGGATTTACTTCTGTAATGATTGACGCATCCAAGCTTCCATATGAAGAAAACGTAGCAGTTACACAGAAAGTTTGTGAAGTTGCCCATTTAGCAAATGTATCTGTGGAAAGTGAATTAGGAACCATCGGAACAACAGGAAACTCCATTGAAGGCGGAACAACAGGAATCATTTATACAGATCCGGATCAGGCAAAAGATTTCGTAGAGAAGACTGGAATTGATACATTAGCTGTTGCAATCGGAACTGCACATGGAATTTATCCAAGCGATATGAAACCAGAATTACGTCTGGACATCTTACAGACATTAAAAGATACTTTGGATATCCCATTAGTATTACATGGCGGCTCCAGCAATAAAGATGAGGAAATTGCAAAAGCAGTAAAAATTGGAATTTCTAAAATTAATATTTCCAGTGATATTAAGGTCGCATTTTATGAAAAATGCAGAGAAGTATTGAATGCTCATCCAGAATACAGAGAACCTCTGGAAATCTATCCAGAACCAATCGAAGCTTGTAAAGCAGTCATTGGAGATAAGATTAATTTATTTGACTCTGCAGATAAAGTAAAATATTACTACCAATAGGAAAAGCGTATGAAATATGCAGTTGGAATTGATGTAGGCGGAACAAATACAAGGGTAGCCTTAATTGATGAAAATTATAAAATCATAGAACGCAGACAATTTCCGACCAATGAGGAGGAACCAGAAACAACTCTGAATGACATAAAAACAGTTATTGACGGATTTGGATATCCAGTGGAGGGAATCGGTATTTCCTGTCCGGGACCGTTGGATTTAATCAATGGGGTTGTACTGACTCCTCCGAATCTTCCGGGATGGCATTATTTTGAACTGACCAAATGTCTGGAAGTAAAAACAGGACTGTCTGTGTATTTGGAGAATGATGGAAATTTGGCGTGCTTGGCTGAGGCAGCAATCGGAGCAGGAAAAGGAAAAGGTTATGTGCAGTTTCTGACGATTTCCACAGGAATTGGGGCAGGTTTTTGTGTAAATCAAAATATTTTCCGAGGAGCAAAGGGATTTGCACAGGAAGTTGCCAATTCTATTTTGTGGAAAAACGGTCCATTCCAGGGGAATTTAAAGAAAGGTTCCATCGAATCCATTGCCAGCGGAACAGCTATTACCAAGAGGGCAAATGATGCGGGACTTAGGGCAGCTCATGCTGGAGAGGTTTACCAGATGGCACAGGAAGGTAATCAGACAGCAGCGGATATCATAGAAGATGCCTATGAATATCTGTCTAGTTTCCTTGGAATTCTATATGGTGTTCTGGACCCGGATATTTTTGTGCTGGGTGGCAGCGTAGCATTAAAAGTTCCTACATTTGTTGAAGAAATTGAGGAACGAGTGAAAGAGAAAGTATACGATGCCTTAAAAGATAATGTCCATGTAGTACCCGCAGTGTTAGGAGAAGACTGTGGATTGATTGGAGCAGCATGCCTTGTATTTCAGTCAAAGAAATAAAACCAATATAACTGTTAGCTATATTATCATGAAAAGACCTGAGAAATTTTGATGGGACTATCCCAAAGTTTGTATAAACCTTCAAACTGATGTAAGATAACACTCTTCAGTTTGGAGGTTTTATTTATGGCAATAGCAGTAACGCTGGTATTTACATTGGCACCCTCTTGACACTAGAGCGTACCGGTTGTATATGCACTGCTGATGACTGATAAGGAAGGGAAGTTTTAAAATCGAAAGAAGGATAGATCAAAACTATTGCCGCAAATTGCTGCCAGAGTTTATTTCCTGGCCCTTTACGGTAATCATCGGGTGCAGGAGTGAATATAGTTTAAGAGCAGAATCAGACTCCAGGGAGGAACAGGTATGAACAGGAGATTCAGGCAGCCAGTGACACTGGGACTGTCCATATTATTTATTTGCACTGCTTTATACTGTTATTGGGGAAGGCTGGGATACATGCATGAACTGACCTTTCTCAGCAACTTTTCCGTTGGTATTTTCTTGTTTGATACTGTTCTCTGCAGACTTTCAGGAAGGAAAGTTCCACAGATCCTGTATCTCGATTGTATGATGTTGTTATTCCTGGTCATGATGGTCTGCACGGCATTCACAAACGAATTTAAATTTAACGGCATGTTTCTTTTTCTGCATATGCTCAACCCTGTTTTCATGATACTTTACTATTTCCTGTTCTGCGACATGAACCGTGTACAAAAAAGCAGTCAGGTCCTAAGCGTCATGATCGTTCCGCTTCTCTATCTCATCTTTGCGGTGGCATATGGAAAAGCTACGGGGGATTATATCTATTTTTTTCTGAATATAAAAGAACACGGTTATGTCTACTGTGTTTCCTTTGTGCTAATCCTTTCTGCCGCCGTGGTGATGATGGGCTGTGCCATGTTTTGTCTGAACAGGATAATATTCAAGAATAGGAAGAAATATTGGTTTTGAGAGTTCGGGGATGCTGACATTTCAGTATCCCGCTGATTGGCATGGATTATACAGGGGCGGTGATCCATGTTATTTTTTTCAAACGGTCGCCGTTTCCCTCTCTGTTATTTAAAAATCGTACAGACAAAATGTTCGACAGTAGTTTTACTGACGGAGAACGGGTAATCAAAGAAAAACGCAAACTTTCATTTGTACATCTGGGACATACATAATAAATTTAAAAAACCTTCCTGTTGCAGGAAGGTTTTTTTTGTTATTTTATCTATGATATTGGTTGTATTTTTAATATTTTTATGCAATTTTTTTGTTAACGGGTGGCAGTTTGTTAAAAATAAAACTAAAATTTCTTTTTTTTTAAAATACAAACAATTATTTACTGGTAGTTTATAAAAGTTTGCATTAACTAATCTTAAGGAAAACTAAAAAATTATCTCTTTACTCTCCACATCGTGTATCCGATACAATGAACTTAACAAATAACAGAAACGCAATAAGAAAGGAGCAACTATGAGTGTAATAATGGCCAATGCCATCGGTACCGGAATTTTCTGCTGTCTCTGGCAGGGAGTCGGCTCTGCCCTCGGGCTCGCCACTTGGATAGGATTCGTCGGATGCACGTCGTATTTTTCTGCCGGATGCGGGAAGACAGGGTTTATCAAATCGATGTGCAGCAACTACACAGGGCTGCTGTGGGGAATGCTGATCATCCTGTCCGGCGGCATCAACAACACGATCATATTTGGAGCAGTCGTAACGGGATTCTTTTCCTGGCTGATCGTATTCCAGTCCCACATTGATGTTCTGTCTATGGTGCCCAATACGTTTATGGGAGGCTTTTCTGCATTCGCCAGCGGCGGAGATTGGAAGATGCTCTTAATCTGTCTTCTGTTAGGCAATATTCTCGGAGTGTCCTGCGACTATTCCGGAAGATTCCTTTTTAAGAAATTCGGAAAAGAATAGTGCCGGCTGAACGTCTGAACGTCCCAGTCTCAGATGGAAAACCATGAAATTGATCATATAAAAGGAGTGTGAAACAACCATGAGTAAAATTACAAAAAAAGAGTATGGAGAAGAAATGGAAAAGGGCTTTAACTTGAGAACTGCAATGGAAGAAGCATCCAGATGTCTTCTCTGCCATGATTCACCTTGCAGCAAAGGATGCCCGGCAGGAACAGATCCCGGAAAGTTCATTCGTTCTCTCCGTTTCCGCAATATTAAAGGAGCAGCAGAGACGGTCCGCGAGAATAACCCGCTGGCAGGATGCTGCGCCCAGGTCTGTCCATACGGAAAAATGTGTGAACAGGCGTGCAGCCGGACCGGTATTGATAAGCCGATCGAGATTGGAAAGATCCAGCGTTTCCTCGTAGAAGAAGAGAAAAAACAGAATATGGAATTTTTAAAAGCGGCAGAGCCAAAGAAAGAAAAGATCGCCTGTGTAGGTGCGGGACCGGCCTCTCTTTCCTGTGCAAGACAGCTGGCTCTGGAAGGATATTCTGTGACTGTCTATGAGGCTCAGGATAAAGCAGGCGGTGTCCTTACATATGGTATTATTCCAACCAGACTTCCTCAGGAAGTAGTTGATTTTGATATTCAGACTATTGAAAAACTTGGGGTAGAATTTAAATTTAATGAATCCATAGATGCGGCAAAGCTTGAGGCACTCAAAAGTGATTACGATGCAGTATTCGTAGGAGCAGGTCTCTGGAAATCAAAGATGGTGGATATACCGGGCAAAGATCTGGAAGGTGTGGTAACTGCCATTGACTTTTTGAGGGAAGCTAAGACAAATACAGATCAGCTGTTACTTGGAGAAAATGTAATCGTCATCGGAGGCGGTGATGTGGCTATGGACTGTGTCACAACTGCAAAACAGCTGGGAGCGAAAGCGACTATCGTTTACCGCAGAACCATTGAAGAAGCTCCGGCAGATATGGATGAAGTCAGCTTCGTACAAAGTATGGGTATCCCGATCATTCAGGAATTTGCACCTGCAGAGATCGTCGGAGAAAACGGACATGTCACCGCAATGAGATTTGAAGGACGTGACGGGGAATCCGGACTGACCATGAAAACCGATCAGGTTGTGCTGGCGATCGGACAGGTGGTCGGAGATGATGTAGCAGGCATTGCAGACGGCGATAACGTCTTCACAGGCGGAGACATGGTAAACGGCGGAAAAACCGTAGTAGAAGCTGTCGCTGAAGGCAAAGAGGCCGCAGAAAAGATTGCAGACTATTTTAACAAATAGAAAGGAGGCATTGAATATGTCCGTAAAGAAAGATTTATCAATCGATTTTTTAGGAGTCAAATGTGAAAACCCATTTTTCCTCTCATCCTCTCCGGTGGGAAGCAACTATGAAATGTGTGCCAAAGCGCTGGAGGCAGGATGGGCAGGAGTTTACTATAAGACCATCGGTATTTTTATACCAAATGAGTGTTCTCCGCGTTTTGATATTACCTCAAAGGAAGGAACACCGTGGACCGGATTTAAAAACATGGAAATGATTTCAGATAAACCTCTGGAAGACAATCTGGAATACATGAGAAGGCTGAAACAGGATTACCCGACAAAAGTCATTGTTGCCAGCATTATGGGAAGCAATGAAGAAGAATGGGAGATCCTTGCAAAGAAAGTAACAGAGGCCGGAGTCGATATGATTGAGTGTAACTTTTCCTGCCCTCAGATGACTTCTTCTGCCATGGGGTCCGATGTAGGACAGAATCCGGATCTTGTGCGCAGATACTGTGAGGTTGTTTCCGGTGCTACCCATCTTCCGGTAATTGCAAAGATGACCCCGAATATCGGAAACATGGAGATTCCTGCGATTGCTGCCATGGAGGGCGGAGCTAAGGGAATCGCTGCCATCAACACAGTAAAAGCCATCACAAATATTGATGTTGAAAATATGACTGCAATGCCGGTAGTCAATGGTAAATCATCCATCTCCGGCTATTCAGGAGCGGCAGTAAAACCGATCGCGCTGCGTTTTATCACACAGATGAAACAGCATCCGGAATTAAAAGATGTCCCGATCACAGGAATCGGAGGTATTGAGACATGGAAGGACGCATTGGATTTCATTCTTGTGGGATCTTCCAATCTCCAGGTGACAACGGCCGTTATGCAGTATGGATACCGTATTGTAGAAGACATGATCAGCGGTCTGTCCCATTTCATGGAAGACCATGGAATTGATAAATTGTCTGATCTGGTAGGCGTGGCTCTGCCGAACATCGTACCTGCTGATGACATCGACCGTACTTTCATCCTCTATCCGGATTTCAATAAGGATAAGTGTGTGGGATGCGGAAGATGCTATGTATCCTGCTTTGACGGCGGACATCAGGCCATTACATGGGATGAAAAAGAGAGGAAGCCGGTTCTCAATGAAGATAAGTGCGTCGGATGCCATTTATGCCTGAATGTCTGTCCGGTTATGGACTGCATTACCCCTGGAAAGGTTGAGATGAAGCCGGGAGTTAAAGACCATGAAGTGAAAATAAAAACCATGTATGAGTAAAGCATAAGTCAGATTGGGGGACAATCATATGAAAAAATTCGACTTAGTGATCAAGAATGGTACTGTTGTGACAGCTTCTGATATGTTTTCTGCGGATTTAGGTGTGAAGGACGGAAAGATCGCAGCCATTGCAGAAAATATAGAAGCAGATGCAGATGAAGTGTTTGATGCTGCAGGAAAGCTGGTACTTCCGGGAGCACTGGACGTACACACTCACCTGGCAATGCCATTCGGCGGTACGATTTCTTCAGACAGCTATCTTTCAGGAACCAGGGCCGCTGCCTGCGGAGGAGTCACAACGGTCTTTGATTATCCGGTTCAGCATACCGGAGAAACAATCCGCGGAGTCATTGCAGAGAAAAAAGCTGTTCTGGAGAAAGAAGCATGTGTGGACTTTGCTTCCCACTGCTGTATCACTGATCTTTCTGACGGAGCGATCATTGAGGAGATGGAAGAGGTCGTAAAAGAGGGAATCACAAGCTTTAAATGCTTCCTGGTGTATAAAAAAGAGGGATGGATGGTAAGCGACGGAACTCTTGCAAAGCTGATGCTGCGCGCGAAGGAACTGGGAGCCATGATCAATGTCCATGCTGAGAATCCGGATCTGATTGATATGTATACAGAGCAGTTCTTAAAAGAAGGCAAGACGAGTGCCTGGTATCATTACATGAGCCGGCCGGAATTTGTGGAGGCTGAGGCAGACAAAAGAGCTGTGCACTGGTCAAGGCATTTGGATGCGCCGCTGTATCTGGTGCATATGGCGGATAAGGAAGGCCTTGAAGCCTGTATTCAGGCAAAAGAAGAAGGGGCACCGGTATTCGTGGAGACTTGTCCGCAGTACCTGGAATTCACCTGTGACGTTTATAAGAGAGAGGACGGACGCAACTTTGTATGCTCCCCTCCGATCAAAGACCAGGAAAGCCAGGATGCACTGTGGAAAGCGATAAAGAACGGTTCCATTGATACGGTGGCAACGGATCACTGCCCGTTCCAGAGCTATGAGAAAGACTGGGGCAGGGATGATTTCACCAAGATCCCGAACGGATGCTCAGGAATAGAGAACTTATATCCATATATGCTGGATGCGGCAAACTCCGGAAAAATATCTTTTTCAAGGGCAGTAGAGCTTTGCTCCACGAACCCTGCGAAGATTTTCGGATGTGACCAGAAAGGTTCGATTGCAGTCGGCAAGGACGCAGATATTGTTATTTACGACAAGGATAAAGATTTCACGATCAGTGTTGATACAATGCATTCAGATTGTGACCACACGATCTGGGAAGGTAAGAAACTTCACGGATATCCGGTTCGCACATTCCTCCGCGGAAATGTAGTGTATGCAGACGGAGAGTTTAAGGGAACTCCCGGAATGGGCAGGTTTGTGAAACGGAGCCCCAGAAAACTGAAATAAAAAAGAGAGGGTACCATGGGCAAGGCAGTGACTAGAAAAGAAGCGGAACAGATGCTTGAAAATGCATTGGAGATCGGCGCACGTATGCTGATCTCCGGTGCAGAGATCAGCCGCGTGGAAGATTCCATCCTTAGAATCTGCACGGCTTATGGATCTGAACGGACTGAGGTGTTTTCTATTACGTATACAATTGTTGCCACTATTTCCTCCAAGAATTTCGGTATCATAACCCAGTCCAGGAGAATCCATGGTTCAGCATTTAACCTTCAGGAGCTGAAATATCTGAACAACCTGTCCCGGAATGTGTGTGAGAACCTTCCGGACATGGATGAGGTTAGAAGGGATCTGAAACAAATCCATGAACTGCCCAGGTATACCAACCGGCAGGGCATGCTCATTTATGCATTGATATCATCTGCTTTTACCCTGTTTTTCGGAGGGACACTGCTGGATGCTGTGATTTCTGCGGCCATAGGAGTCATGATCAAGGCTGTGGAAATCCCTTTGAAAAACATGAAGATGAACCGGTTTCTGGTCTCATGTCTGTGTTCGCTGGCAGCAGCGGCGCTGGCAGTCATGGCGGCGCGTACAGGCATTGGCTGTTCCTCTGATAAGATCAGTATCGGCAATGTGATGATCCTGATTCCGGGGCTTATGTTCACGAACTGTATCCGGGAGATGATATCCGATAATTTTTTATCCGGCCTGACCCGTTTTGGAGAAGCGGTCCTGCTAAGCCTTTCGATTGCCCTGGGCTTTGCAGCGGTCAGCTGGCTGTGAATTTTTCAGCACTATCTCCGTCCTGCTTTAAAATGCACTCCTCCAATAGTGCTGAAAAACTTTCGCAGGATGCTGCAAGATGAAGTTGAGAGGAGTTTGAGATGAGTGAATTAAATCAAATCGCCGCAGCATTTTTTGGGGCCCTTGGCTTTGCATTTTTATTTAATCTGCATGGGAAAGAGATATTTTATACTTCATTAGGAGGATGTCTTGCGTGGTGTGTATATCTTGCGGCAGGATTTATAGTCCCACAGTACGGAAAACAATATTTTGCAGCGGCATTATTTTTAGGAATTTATGCAGAATTTTTGGCAGTCAGGACAAAGGTACCCGCGACATTATATCTTGCAGTCGGCATGATCCCCCTCATTCCGGGGGCAGCATTGTTTATGATGATGCAGAATGCATTTAAAGCCGACTGGGAACAGTTTGCACAGTACCGGCTCGAAGCGTTTATCACGGGCGCTTCTATAGCCTTTGGAACGATCGTGGCAGCTGTGTGCTGGAACATTTTTAAAAACTATTGGTTCAACAAAAAATAAGGAGGTTCATTTATGTATACATGTGATTTAGGCCGGATGGCGGATAAGATTACAACAATGAGTAAATTTGGAGATGCCGGACACGGAGGCATCACAAGATACTCTCTTTCACCGGAAGCTTTACAGGCAAGAGGAGAATTCGTAAAACGAATGGAAGCCATCGGAGCAGAGATCAAAACAGATGATATGGCAAATGTCTATGCAACTCTCAAAGGTTCTGAGCCTGATCTTCCGAACATCGTTATGGCTTCCCACTGTGATTCAGTAAAGAACGGCGGAAACTATGACGGCATTTTGGGAGTCATGGGAGCGATGGAAGTTCTCGAGACGATTGCGGATCAGGAGATCCCTCATAAACACAACATCACGGCAATGATCTGGACGAACGAGGAAGGTTCTTTATATCCGCCGGCTATGATGTCTTCCGGGGTTATCTGCAACGATTATCTCCCGGATGATATTAAGAAAAATTTCCTCCATGAAAATATGCTGGCGTCTAAATCAGTTCTCGAACCGGAAAAAACATTCGGCGAGGCGTTAGAGGCATCCGGTTATAAAGGAGCAAGAGAAAACCGCCTGAACAACAAGGATTATATGGCAATGTTTGAGCTGCATATTGAACAGGGCCCGATCTTAGAGGCAGCTAATAAAGACATTGGTGTCGTTACCTGTGTTCTAGGAATGATCAACTACAAGATCAAGGTTTACGGACAGTCAGACCATGCCGGAACCACACCGATGCAATACCGCCAGGATGCGTTATATGGGGCGGCAAAGGTTCTCCAGTATCTCCATGATGAATTGGATAAGCTGGACCCTGAATTAGTTTATACAACCGGAGAAATCTACTGTCATCCGAATGTACATACCGTTATTCCTGATTATGTAGAATTCTCTATCGATGCAAGACATGAGAAACCAGAAGTGATTGAACAGGTTGTCAATGTCATCAAGTCTATGCCGAAGGAAGTAGTAAAATGTAAAGTAGACTACGAAGTAGCATGGACAAGAGACACGGTTTACTATGACAAAGAACTGGTTGGTTATGTACAGGAAGCAGTTGATGAACTTGGCTACTCCAACCAGAAAATCAATTCCGGAGCAGGACATGATGCACAGTTTGCGGCATATATGATGCCCACCACTATGGTATTTGTTCCGTCAAAGGACGGACATTCTCACTGTGAACCGGAATATACATCCCCGGAACAGTGTACTCAGGGAGCATCTGTACTCCTGAATGCAGTTCTCAAATGTGATGCCGGCAAGTAGGTAACATCGTTTTCCTTTACGTTAAAATAAGCAAAAAGAACGCTGTGGATTTCAGCGTTCTTTTTGCCGCTATATTCTGGTATAATAGCATTGGCATTTAAAATGTACTGAGGGAGGTGTTTCTTATTTTTATCGACAAGCCTTATTACAGCATAGGGGAACTTTCGGCGATCTGCGATATTCCGCAGAAGACATTGAGATATTATGACGAGATCGGCCTGTTTACTCCGGACCGCAGAAACGAGGAAACCCATTACCGCCTTTATTCAAAGGGGCAGATCATTACCGTCGTCATCATTAAGAATTTGAAACAAATGGGGTTTTCACTGAAGGAGATCAAAGAGATCGTCTCTGAAAATGAAGCCAAGGCGTTAGAAAAGAATATGCTGAAAAAGCTGCAGTCTATGAAGCAGGAGATCGAAGACAGTATCAACCGTTATACGGAATACTGCTATTTTCTTAAAAAAATACAGAGTGGAATTGATATATTGGAAGAACTGTCTGACAGCTGTTCTGACGAGATGAAGATTTCCGTAGAATTTATCCCGGAGATCAATCTCTTATATGATCGCCGTATCATGAAAGATTATGATTATTCTGAGATTTCCCTTGAACGGTGGCTTGGAATCACGGATAAAGCAAAGACAATGAACTGTAAAATCACAGGGCCAGTATATGTCACTTTTTATGACAGTAATATACTGAATAAATTTCTGTCCCAGGACTCTGAGATCGAATTTGCCGTCCAGGTAGAGGAATCAAAGCCCGCTGAACATATACGGCCTTTTGGAGGGATGCTGGCTGCCACAGTCATTCATATCGGAAACTATGAAGAAATTTCAAGCACCTACATACATCTCATCAAGTGGATCAAAAAACATAACTATAAAACGGTTGGGCCGGCTACCGAAGAGTTCATCCTTTCACCTCTGGATGTGAATGATGAAACCAGAAGGGTTACCAAGATCATCATACCCGTAGAAAAGGATTCCTGAAAATTACTTTGTGACAGGGATGATGATTTTAGTAACATGTTCATTTTCATTTCGCAGGTCCACAGGGGAAATGATAAATTCTTCTGAAACCGGACCTGCAACCTTGTAATGATTTTGATTGATCCACTGAATGATTTTGATGTGGGATTTGATAACATCGCTGTACGGTCCAACATGAAAAGCGGTAGCTGCCAGAAAGCCGCCGAACTTTCGGACATGTTTGGAACCGCTTTCTTCTACCTGAATGCCGAACTCAATATCACAGTCTTTAGAGAGAAACTGGTCCAGCAGATCCGTGTAATAGGTAACCGTGATCGGGCCGCATACCTTAAGCCCGTGCCTTGAGACTTCATCGTTGATCTCTACCCACCGCTCAAGGGAGACCTCGTCATTGTGATAAGACTGCATGATTCTGCGGGAATGATAAAGATTCACTTCAGGTACTTTTTTGACCGTGATCGCGTCCATCTCACCTGCCTGGATCTTTTTCAGATCATCATCGTAAAGATGAAGGATCTGGGCTCCTTCTTTTAATCTCTGTAAAAACTGTTCCCCCTCAAAGTATTTCTGATTTAGAGTTTCAATTTCCTTTTTTATACATACCAGTTTGTCTTCAATTTTCTGTTCCAGGTTCCGGACCTGGTTTGCAGAAACAATTTCTTTAATTTCCTTAATCGAAAAACCGAGCATGCGCAGTTTCCGGATGATGGAGATGGTTACCATCTGATCTTTGCTGTAATAGCGGTATTTGCTGTCTTCTTTCCGGACCTCCGGAACTACCAGCTTGATCTCATCATAGTAACGAAGCGTTTTAATAGAAGTATTGCAGGTGGCTGCCACTTCCCCGATAGAATAGTAATGATTCCTGTCCAAAATTTTGTCCCTCCACAAATTTCAACCTTTAAAAATATTATACCTCATCGCGCAAAGCGCGCCAAGCCCGAAGGGTATGAAATGCGTAAGGTCTGGAATGGAATTGTGAAAATTGTACAGAGATAAAAATATGGTATAATATCTATAACAGAATAAAAATAGCCAAACAACAGAATGTCTTAATTAACAAAATAAATGTTATTTTAAGAAATAAAATTGAAATGGAAAGGGGTGAGAAAACAATGCTTAAAAAAGTTACAATAATCTTTGCTTTGCTTGTATCCATATGCGGGATACAGCAACCGATAGAAGGGAAAGTATCTGATAGTGGAGTACAGGAGTTTGCAAATGTTGTTTTATTTGCACATTTTTCTGATGCGCCAGAGGAAGATGCACAATATTTTAGAGATAACACAAACCGAATTATGGATATTTATGAGGGTGATCATGGACGATCGTTTACCAATTATATGAAAACCATATCCTATGATAAATTTCAAGTATACAATATATTTCCTCAGTACAAAAACGGTGTTATTGAATCGTATGGCTTATCGATGAGTGAAAAAGAGGCACAAACCAAAAATATTGATACGCAAATAATCAAAGAACTAATCGAACATATACCAGGTATAGAGGATAAGATTGTGGATTATGATCATGATGGAAGCATTGATAATCTGACAGTAATTATCAACGGAAAACTTGATGTGGATGCAAAAGGTGCTGCTATTCCGACCATGCATCCTCATAAAAGCAACTATCCAGGGACAGATCGATGGAGTAATAAAAGAATTGGAACCTATAATGTATTAAATACCTATGGCTTGATGGAGGGAAGCTTACCAGCAGAATCCGGTGTGGTTGCTCACGAATTTTTGCACTCCTTAGGATATCCGGATCTGTACACAAACGATCGAAGCTATCCTGTTTTTACATGGGATATTATGGGATCAAATTCCAGTTATCTGCAATATCCTTTGGCATATACAAGGATGTATTTTTCTAACTGGATGGATATTGAAACCATTACGGAAAGTCAGTTTTTGACATTGAATTTACAAAGCAACAAAGATGGAAATCAGGCATATATTTTACAATCACCGTTAAACGATCATGAATTTTTTGTAGTGGAATTCAGGAAAAAAGCAGAGTATGCCGTAAATGACAGAGATTCTCTGGATTCTAAAATCGGGGGGTCGGGAATTCTTGTTTATCGTATCAATACGAAGGTAGAACAGTTAAGCAATTATCATGGACAGACCGGTATCTATGTATTTCGACCTCAGCGTGGTCAAAAAGGGTATGTAGAAACATCTCCCATTCAAACAGTTCAACAGGCCTATTTATCAAAGGAAAGCGGCAGAACAGCAATCGGTTTTCGCGATTTGAGTAAAACATTGGAAGATGGCGCATTGACATTTTCCGATGGTACAAATTCCGGTATTGTAATCAGTAATGTGTCCAGTGCAGCAGGCGATCAAATGACATTGGACGTATCCATTCCAAAAGCTTCAGATTTTGATGTATGGGAAAATACAAATATTGCACTTCATCAGAGCGAATATGATCAAAAAAACATTGCGATGACTTCTTATAACAATCAGCAATACCTAGTTGCAAATGTGAAGAACAGCTATACACTGTATCGCAATGATGAAACTCAGTGGTCGCAGATGGGTTCAACATTTCGCGATTCTTCATCCATGGTTGCTTCTGATGTAAAACTGGTTGCGCATAATAATCAGCTGTATCTTGGCTACATCAATGCATCGCAAACGCTGATTATAAAAGCATTTGATATCTCCAAAAAGACATGGACAGATGTCACAAGCTGTGCGAATGTTGGTTCATCCTTTGATATGAAAAGCATGAATGGAACATTATATCTTGTATATGCCGGGAACACACAAGCGAAATTATTGAAATTGGAGAACAACTCTATAAAGGAATTAGGTTCCTATGGCACATACGATGCATATATGGGAGGACAGCCGAAGCTTTCCTTCATACAGAGCGATATATATACTTCTATAAGAAATGCAAAAGGAAGTGTAATTGGTGTTTATAAATATTCTTCCAACAAAACGTTTACAAAGGTCAGTGATGGATCTTTCAGTGCCAATACGTATGATATGATCTCATTGGAAAACAAGATTTATCTTGTTTTGGGAGAACAAAGCGCAATAAAAATGAATGTTTTTGATGGTGCAGTATGGAAAAAGGGAAATCGTGCAGCTATTCCTTGCTATGATCTGGTAATGTCAGCGGCGCAGGGGAATCTTTATCTCCTGGCGACATCCGCAGATGGAAACGGCAAAATGAAGGTGTACCAGTACAATAGAGATCAGGATACGTATCTTCAAGAAGGATTGGATGTTGATATGTCAGCATCCATGCCAAGCTTAACATCATCCAACAATCGCTTATATGTTGGGTATGTATTGTATGGAAACGCAACTTCCAGTGTTAAAGTAAAGGCAAAGAAAACAGCAGATGAACTATTGTCTATTGGCTTAACTTCGCCTGATAAGACATCGTATATGCTGAAAGAAAGGCTAGATACCACAGGATTGCGTGTGGTTGCACATTATACAAAAGGAACACGCGAAATAGAACCGGGTGCATATACGGTAAAAAACTTAACAACAAATGCAGTTGGTTCATATTTGGCAACCGTAGAATACAATGGAAAAACAAGTACATTTGCCTATACAGTTTCTGATTACAATGAAGCTGATAAAATTCATGTGAATACACTTACTATCTCATCTATTCCTGATGCAGTATATACGAAGAAAGAAGTAAAACCCAGTGTAACGATCAAACATGGTAATACGATATTGGTGCAGGGAAGTGATTACACCATCCGCTATGCAAACAATGTGAATGCCGGAACAGCTTCCCTAACGATTCAGGGTATGGGAAAATATAAAGGTTCGCTTACCAAAACCTTTAAGATCAGGAAAGCCAATGCTCCTTTAAATTATGCGGCAGTCTCTTTAACAAAGTTTGCAACAGATGGAAGATTTACAAATCCACTCACAAATAGCAAAGGCGTAAAAATCATCTATCGTTCATCCAATGCACGGGTTGCGAATGTGGATTCCAATGGATTAGTAAGCATACAAGGTGCAGGAGAAACGACGATTACTGCGAAGATTGCAGATGAAAAAAATTACAATGCCGCTTCAGCGGTATATAAGCTTACGGTAAAAGCAAAGCCGATCAGTTCCTGTAAGATTGCTCTTTCCTCAAAAAGCTATACCTATACAGGAAAAGCTATAAAACCTGTACCCAGTATAAAACAAGGCAAAGCCGCATTAAAGAACGGAAGAGATTTTAAGATAAGCTATAGTGCCAATAAGAATACCGGTAGAGCGACAATCAAAATAATCGGTATAGGAAAATATACAGGCAGTAAAATTTTATATTTCTATATTGTGCCCAAAAAAGTGACGGTAACCAGAATCAAAAGCTCTGCAAATGCGAAATTGAGTATCAAGTATAAGAAAGTAACAGGTGCAAGCGGTTATCAAATTGCATTTAGAAAAAAAGGAACAGGCAAATGGAGTTATGCGACAGTATCAAATAAAACTGCCTCTAAAACATTGTCAAAGCTAAGCCGTAAGAAAGAATACGAGGTAAAGGTCAGAGCATATAAGAAAGTCGGAAAAACCAAGTATTATGGAGCTTACAGCAAAGTAAAAAAAGGCAAGGTAAAATAATAGAGCTTACTGCTATGGTCATCACAAATCAAGAGCAAAGAACAAGGCTATTCTATTGAAACGCCTAAGACAAAAAGAGGTGTAAGACAGGTTCCATTGAGTGAGGAAACGATACAGGCGTTCCAGAGAGTTATCAAGAAGCGCCCAGAGATTAAACAAACACCATGAGATAGCATTGCCACACATCACACCGTATTCGCTACGCAGCACATTCTGTACGAAACTTGCACAAAATGCCCGAATAGCATGTAAAATAAGGTTATTCGGGCATTTGAAAAGTTACCAGATATAAGGCCCGGCAGACAGCCGGGCCTTTGACTCTTATTTCTCTGATTCAGCGGAACAAACTGCCGCTGATCACAAGCTTCTGAATTTCATTGGTGCCTTCATAGATCTGTGTGATCTTGGCATCTCTCATCATGCGCTCTACATGGTATTCTTTCATGTAACCGTTGCCTCCGAGCATCTGTACGGCTTCCTGTGAAACCTGCATAGCCGCATCGGTACATACCATTTTTGCTTTAGCCGCAGAGATAGAGTAACTGCGTCCTTCCTGTTTATCCATAGCAGCTTTATAAAGCATATACTGTGCCTGTTCAATCTGTACAGAGAGTTCCGCCATTTTAAACGCCAAATACTGATTTTTAAACAGTGGTTTTCCAAACTGCTGGCGGTCTTTCAGGTACTGGAGAGCGATGTCATAAGCGCCCTTTGCAATTCCAAGACCCTGGGCAGCAACACCGATTCTTCCGCCGTCCAAGTCTTTCATGGCAACAGCAAATCCCCTGCCTTCCTCACCTACCATATTTTCTTTTGGAACTCTTACATTTTCAAAGATAATCTCTGAAACCTGAGCACTTCTGATCCCACATTTGTTTTCGATCGTGCCGACAGAAACTCCCGGCATAGCTTTTTCTACGACAAAAGCAGATAATCCTTTTGTTTTCTTTTCCGGATCTGTCAGGGCAAATACAAGGAAGTAGTCAGCCAGAGGTCCGTTTGTGATAAAACATTTCAGACCGTTCAGAACATAAGCTTCGCCGTCCCAGAGAGCGGTTGTCTTACATCCGGCAGCGTCAGAACCTGCTTCCGGCTCAGTAAGACAGAAAGCACCCATCTTTTTACCGGACAGGACATCCGGAAGATATTTCTTTTTGAGCTCTTCGCTGGCAGAGTTGATCAGACCGCCGGAGAAGAGGGAAGTACATACAGAATAAGCAATTCCTACGGAAGAGTTTACTTTGGAGATTTCTTCTACAGCTAATACATAAGAGAGATAGTCGGCTCCCTGTCCGCCGTATTCTTTTGGAAATGGAAGACCGATCAGGCCCATCTGTCCCATTTTTGCATAAGCCTTTTCAGGGAATTTCCCTTCTTCATCATCTTTTAATACAGTTGGAAGCAATTCAGTCTGAGCCAGTTGTCTTGTAATATTCTGAATGGATAACTGCTGGTCGGTTAATTGAAAATTCATATTGAAACCTCTTTCTGTGTGAGCTTGGCAATCATTGCCGGAATCACATCATTTAAATCTCCTACAATCCCATAATCACAGATGCCGAAGATCGGCGCTTCTGGGTCTTTATTAATTGCAACAATATATTTTGATTCATTCATTCCTGCCAGATGCTGGATTGCGCCTGAGATACCACAGGCGATATAAATATCCGGACGTACCGTGGTTCCTGTCTGTCCTACCTGATGGGAAGCATCGATCCATCCAGCCTCTACACAAGCTCTGGAAGATCCAACTTCCGCACCGAGGACATCAGCTAACTCTTGAATCAAATGGAATCCCTCTGCGGATTTCAATCCCCGGCCTCCGGATACGATGATCCGCGCGTCTGTCAGATTGACCTGTTTCTTTTCTTTTTTAATAATTTCTACAAGCTTTGCTCTGATATCATTTTCTGAGAGATCCGGAATAAAAGTTTCCATTGTTCCGGCAGCCGTTTCCTGATGGATGGCTTTCTCCATGACGCCGGGTCTTACCGTAGACATCTGCGGCCGGTTCTTTGGGCAGACAATGGTGGCCATAAGGTTCCCTCCGAATGCAGGCCTTGTCTGAAGAATTTTTCCGTCTTCTGCGTCAATCTCAAGTTTTGTACAGTCTGCGGTAAGCCCTGTTCCAAGCCGGGCAGCAATCCTTGGTCCGATATCGCGGCCGATTGAGGTTGCGCCTACCAGAACAATCTCGGGTTTCTTTTCCTGGATCAGCTGTACAAAAGCGGAAGTATAGCCGTCGGTTGAAAAGCTTGCAAGGAGCGGATGTGACATATAGTAAACGACATCAGCGCCATAGTGAAGAAGCTTTTCAACTTCTGATTCAATTTTGTAACCTGGTATTACAACAGCAAGTTTTTTCTTAAGCTGATCGGCCAGCTTGCGGCCTTCTCCCATCAGTTCGATCGTAACGGGCTGTATGTTCCCTTCCCGTTGTTCTCCAAGGACCCAGACATCTTCATATGCACTCAGGTCGATTCCCTGGTTTACTTTTGCTCGTTCCATTTTCTGTCCTCCTTAAATCAAATTTGCCTGCAGAAGCTTCTCAATGAGGGTTTCCGCTTTGTCTGAATCCGTTCTTCCTTCGATGATCTCACTTTGTTTCGATTTAACAGGGACAAAGGAACGGTAAACATTGGTGGGAGAACCTTTTAGTCCGATCTGAGTCTGATCTACATCCAGATCAGAAAGACCTAACATCTTGATTTCTACATCTCCGTCATAAGCTCTGAAAATTCCCTGTACGGTCGGGAATCTTGGCTCGTTCAGTTCCTTGATGGCAGTCAGGAGTACCGGCAGTTTAGTGCGGATCTTATAGTCTCCTGTTTCCGTAAATCTTGTTACATTCAGAGCGTCTCCATCGCACTCGATATGTTTTGCATAGGTGATCTGTGGAATGCCAAGAAATTCAGCGATTTCAGGTCCTACCTGTGCGGTATCACCGTCAATGGCCTGTCTTCCGCATAGGATCAGGTCATAATCTCCGATTTTTTCAATGGCTGCCGCAAGGATTGTGGCAGTAGCCCATGTGTCAGATCCTCCGAATGCCCGATCGCTCACCAGATATGCATGGTCTGCTCCCATTGCAATCGCTTCTTTTAATGCATCTGCAGCCTGAGGAGGTCCCATACTTACGACGGAAACTTCGGCTCCTGTTTCTTCTTTCAGGACAAAGGCAGCCTCCAATGCATTTTTATCATCCGGATTGATAATGCTTGGGACTCCTTCCCGGATCAGTGTCCCGGTCTCCTGGTTGATCCGGACTTCGTTGGTATCCGGAACCTGCTTTACGCATACAATGATCTTCATGCTTTCCCTCCCATTACTTTCCGTTAGAATTTAAAACGGCTCTTGAGATCACGACCTTGTGGATCTCAGAAGTACCTTCATAGATTTCAGTGATTTTGGCGTCTCTGTACATGCGTTCTAAAGGATAGTCTTTCATATAGCCATAGCCGCCATGGATCTGAAGGGCAAGATTCGTAACAAATCTTGCATTTTCAGAAGCGTTTAATTTTGCGATGGCAGCTTCTTTTGTGTGTGGCTGGCCAGTGCTTTTTAAATAAGCGGCATAGTAGATCATCCATTTTGCACACTCGGTTTTTGTGGCCATATCTGCAATATACCACTGAAGACCCTGAAGAGCTTTGATCGGGTTTCCGAACTGAACCCTCTCGTTCATATACTTGACACTCTCATCAAGCGCACCTTCTGCGATTCCCAGCGCCTGTGCTGCAACACCGATTCTGGCGCCGTCCAGAGCATTCATGGCCATCTTGAATCCGGCGCCTTCTTTGCCTACAAGATTTTCTTTTGGAACACGGCACTGGTCAAAGATTAATTCTGCGGTTTCTGAACCGTGGATTCCCATTTTGTTCTCAATCTTACCGACAGAGAATCCTGGTGTTCCCTTTTCTACTAAAATACAAGATAATCCTTTGACTCCTTTGGATGGGTCGGTCAGAGCAAAAATAAGAAGATATTTTGCCTGGCCTCCGCCGGAAATAAAGCATTTTGTACCATTTAAGACATATTCTCCAGTTTCCTCATCAAAAACAGCCGTTGTCCTTACCGCAGCGGCATCGGAGCCGGCATTGGGTTCTGTCAGCGCAAAAGCTGCAAGGTGTCCGCCGGATGTCACTTCCGGTAAATATTTTTTCTTTTGTTCCTCACTGCCGAACTTTAAAAGTACAGAAGCAAAGATGGTGTGAATAGACAGAATACCTGCCGTGGCTGCACATTTTTTTGCAAGTTCTGTGACTGTGATCACCTTATCAATGTCATTGCCTCCGCTTCCGCCGTATTTTTCCGGAGTCCCGATTCCAGTAAGACCGAGCCTTGCCATCTGCTCAAATGTATCTCTCGGAAAGATCCCGGTCTGATCCACATCTTCGGCCCGGGGCCCTACCACTTTTTCAGCAAATTCACGGACTGTCTTTTTCAGCATTTCCTGTCCGTCTGTCAGTTTAAAATCCATTTTTACCTCCCGCTCTCCTAATTACATTACGCCTTCGGCTTTTAGTGATTCCAGCTCCTCATCCGTGAGACCAAACACTTCTTTGTTATGCTGTCCCAACAGAGGAGCAGGAGTGTCTACACTGCCTGGAGTCTCAGTCAATTTGATCGGACAACCCTGGAAATACATTTCTCCGATGGTCGGATGATCCATGTGAACCATCATCTCTCTCGCCTGGAAATGCGGATGGTCGATGGCTTCCTGCATATCCAGTACAGGACCGCATGGGATACCGGCTTTGTCAAACAGAGCTTCGATCTCTTTTTTTCCTTTGGAGGAAGCCCATTCACTTATGAGCTGCTGCAGACCATCTTTGTAGTTTTTGCATCTCAGATCATTTGTCTTATAACGCGGATCATCGAGCAGGTCTTCCCGGCCGATGGTCTCACAGAAAGTTTTAAACAGGCGGTCGTTGCCCACACCAATCGCAATATATCCATCTTTGGCTTCATAGATATCAAATGGAGCGATCGAAGGGTCGATATTTCCCTGACGCTGAGGGATCACACCATCCATAGTCGTCGTAACAATGGCGTTTTCCAGCAGACTGAAAATGGTGTCTGCCATAGCAACATCTACCTGCTGTCCCTGTCCGGTGCGTTCTCTGTTAAACAGTGCCATCAGGACGCCTACACACAGATAGATTCCGGTCACATTGTCAGCGATAGAAGGCCCTACTTTGGTAGGAGGAGAGTCCGGGAATCCCGTCATGTTTACCATTCCTCCCATAGACTGGGCAACAATATCGTAACAAGGACGGTTAGACAGCGGACCGTACTGTCCGAAGCCGGAACCGGAAGCATATACGATGCTCGGATTGATCTTTTTTAATGTTTCATAATCTACTTTTAATTTTTTGGATACACCGGCCCGGAAATTTTCAACGACCACATCGGCATCTTTTACTAAATCATAAAAGATTTGTCTGGCCTTGTCGTTTTTAAGATTCAGGGTGACCCCTTTTTTATTACGATTTAAGAATGCATAAAACCCGCTTTCACCACTTTTTTCATCGATCGGTCCCCAGCTTCTGCACTGGTCTCCCTGGATAGGCTCAAATTTTATGACATCGGCTCCGTTGTCTGCCAGCAGGGTCGTGCAGAACGGTCCGTTATATGCATGTGTCAGATCCAGAACTTTAACGCCTTCTAATGCTTTCATGTACTCCTCCTTTTATCTAAGCTTTCATTTTATGTTCCGGAATTTCATAAACAAAGAATGCCTCGGTTGAGATCTCCGGATCGCTGAGCATATCAATAGAACTTTCAAATTCAGGTTCTTCAGGAATTTGGGCCACTTTAAAAGAACGGCACTGAATGTAGACTTTATTTCCTTCAGTTTTTGTGACTCTTGCGATGAATTCCATATAATCCCCGGCAAAGACAGGGTTATATAAACGGATCTTTTCCACAAGGCAGCATCTTCCTGTATTGCCGCATACTTTTGCCATTAAGCGGTCTGCGGTATCACCCATATAAGTAATGGAGCGTGCGCCGTTTACTACACCTCCGCCATAAAATTCATCTCTGCTTGACATTCTGTATCTCATTGTTACTGTCTGTTCGCTCATATCAAAACCTCCTTGATTTGTTTATATCTATCCTAATATGTAATATTAATCGATTGCTTTCCATGGATCTTTGACCGTTCCATCCGGCTGTACTCCCCGCTGAAGTTGTTTTTTAACTACGAGGATAACGTTTCCTTCTGTGATCAGCTTAGGTTCATCAAAATAGTACATATCTCCATCCTTAGCGCCTTCGATTCCGAGTCTCTTTGCAGGAGTAGCCACTTTAAAAGTCTGGATCAGGCAGGTCCTTGATGTGTTTCCTACTTTGACCATAGTTGCCTTAAAGTCCAGCTGGTCTCCCACGTAAGCATCTTCCATGAATTTCACATCGTTATAACCGAGGCAGAGGGATTCGTCCCCATCATTTAAAATCATCAGTTCTGTCTCTACATCGCCGATGAAATCAAACTGTCTGCCAACCGGGATTACACCTTCCGGATTATTGGCATCTGCTGTAGTCATTTTGTAGCTTAAAAATGCTTCTGTTCTCATAATTTCTTACCTCCTGTGGCTGTTTAATTTTTGCTCTTGACTTTACTTTAATGCATCCGGCAAATGCACAGTCAATGGCTATTTTAGAAATGGCTGGGGACTTTTTTAGGTAAAAGAAAACAACTGTCCTGTGGGGGAGGGTTGATTTTAATGATAATTATCAGAGATCTTATGAAACGGTAAGAACTTTTTGCTTCCATGGTTACGTTTTACATGTGGATATACATTAAGGAGGGATAAAAATAGGGAAGACTTTTGTCTGAAGAAATTATCAGATATAGGCAAATGAGTATGGAAATAGTATAATGACAATAGTTGTAAAAATGACACACAAAGTTTGAGACAGGGGGCAGCAAATGAAAAAGTATATAGTCAGTATTGGCTTGCTTGTTATTTTTCGAGACGGATGTTACATTGAAAACAGATGGGAGTTATTTTATAACCGAAGGAATTTAGGTGGATTTTCTTAAACCCAGGCACGGTATTTATCGGAACATACCGGTTCGCGGAATGCAGTCTTATAAAGATAAAGAGAATAAGGAGCATAAACTTTTATATTATGCTGATTTGAAATTAGATGTAAATAATATCAATACATATGCATCGTATGCTAAAAAGAATGGAAATTTTGTACTAAACTGGGTAATGAAAAGACAAAAGTAAACAGTGGAAATATTCTATTCCAAAAGGAAGTCGGTTTACGATACATTTCCCGAAAAAAATAAGATCTTCACAGATTAAATTTTACACAGGAGGAACCATTTCTTTCGACGATGAATGTTCCGGAGCGAATGACAGGGGCAGTAGAAGCAACAGAAGAAAAATTAAAGAATTATTATCAGGATATGATTTATACAGAAGGGTCCAGAGTGGCAAGATTCATCAGCAGTATTCTGACCATGATACCAATAGCAGCATTTATGATATGTAGTACACAGTACGGGATATTAAGTGAAGATGAGCAGCACTATGAAATGTATATGTTTGCTGCAGTGTGTATTGGCTTTTTTATTATATTGCATGTTACAGATCACTGGTATTCTTTGTCTTTGGAAGACAGAAAAAGAGATCTGATTACTGCAGGTATTCTATTGACCGCATATATGAAAAAAAGAACGAAGCAATGTGTTGAGTGGATGGGATATCTTGTCGGGCTAAGAGATTTCATAGAAAATGCAGAACTGGACCGAATGAAAGCTCTGGGTGAACAGTTTCCGAATCTATTCTATCATATATTTCCTTATGCTTATGTATTTGGTCTGTCAGAAATCTACGCAGATAAGCTGGAGAAGCTGAATGTGGAAATGCCGGTTTGGAAGCGCTGAAGGGGATTACATATTCAGGGCTCAATATATGAAAGACTTTCATCAGGATTTTAATACATCGATTAACATAGACAGTTCTTCAGGTTCCGGAGGAGGTTTCGGAGGAGGCGGCAGCCGGTGAGATCGGTGTGGCAAAAGGAGTGTTTTTCCAAAAGAACTTGTAGAATCCTGTAACGGCATGGTAATATAAAGGGAAATACAGGAGGTTGAAAAAGTGGGAAACAAAAAAGTTCTCAGAATGGTGCAGATTGCTCTGTTCATAGCCATCATTTTTATTATGACATTTACACCGCTTGGATATTTACGACTTGGGATACTGGAAATATCGCTCCTTACGATCCCGGTAGGGGTGGGAGCCATGATTTTTTCACCGGCAGCCGGAGCAGTGCTGGGACTGTCATTCGGACTTATCAGTTTTGCAAGATTTTTTGGGATGAATCCATTCGGGGCAGTCCTGGTTGGGATCAATCCGTTTTATGCCTTTTTGGTGGCAGTGCCTACAAGGACGCTTATGGGATTTTTGACAGGAGTGATCTTTAAGGCGCTGAGCAGAGGCAAAAGCGCTAAGACTGCCCGCTATTATATCGGAGGTTTTTGTGCGCCGTTTCTAAACACCGTATTTTTTATGGGTGTCATGGTACTGTGCTACTGGAATACAGAATACTTCCAGAACCTCAATTCTACCATGGGCAATCTGAATCCGCTGATGTTTATCTGTGCATTTGTGGGAGTCAATGCAGTGGTCGAAATTCTGGCAGGGTCTGTCGTCGGAGGCACAGTCGCGAAGATCCTTCATAAGGCACTGAAAAATACTTAGGCAGCATGCAGAGTGAAAAGCAAGAACAGCAAGACAAAAACAGGTTCCGCTGGTTGGACGGAACCTGTTTTTATATTTAATGAAAAGAGAGGATTAAAATATATGAAAAACTATATTTAAAGTATATCAGAATCCTTTCGAGATACAATGTATAGAAAATAAACAATTATAAACGAAATATAAACAAATCTTAGAAAATTCTTAGGGAACTTATTTTGTATACATATTGTAATATTCTTCGCTTGTCATTACATCTGCAAACTTCTCATTTAAGGAGGCCATATAAACATTATGAACGGTATCGGCAGACAGAACTGATCCGTTCCAGTTTAAATCTTTTGCTGCACATGTATCTGAAAGAAGAGTTACATGATATCCATAATCCTTTGCAGCACGTACTGTTGTGTCCACACACATGTGCGTCATCATTCCGCATATGACGAGATCCGTGATTCCTGCATCGCTGAGTTCTTTTTGTAAGTCTGTCTTATAGAAACTATTGGGATAATTCTTAACAATAATTTTTTCACTTTCAAGTGGAGTAATTGAATCGTGGATACATGACCCGAGTGTTTCCGGAATAAAAAAATTTGCATTTGAATCAGATAAATGCTGAACATAAAATACGGGCAGGTTTTCAGCCCTGAATGACCGGAGCAGCCTTTTGATCGTATTTAATGCCTCATCTGGATGAACCAGCTCACATTTTCCGCCTGCAAAATAATCATTCTGCACATCGATAATCAATAATGCTTTTTTCATTCTAACATATCCTTTCTGTAATGAAATTAGTTGTTACAGAAAAGAATAAAAGAAAGATATGAGAAAGTAAATTACTTACTTTTTCGTATATACAATATTTAATAAGGGATACCTTTTCTGTCCAGTGAATCCTTCATGCCATGGTGAAGCATATGATCGATTCCGATTTCCTGCATGATCTTTACAGCAGCAAGCATTTTTTCACCCTGTTCTGTTAAATAGTATTCCACTCTGAGGGGATATCCCTCAAATGTTTTTTTAGTTACTAATTCAAACTGCTTCAACTCATTTAATTGTTCTAAAAGCATTTTTTGAGTAATACCTTCAATGCCGCGGTGAAGTTCAGAAAAAGAACACTTTCCTTTTCTTAGCTGGAAAATAATTATAGTTTTCCATTTGCCTCTTATCATGTCGTGGACAAGTTCTAAAGGACAGGTATAATTCTCTCTAAGTTTCATTTTATCATCCTCCATTATAAAGAGAATAACATAGAACAAGGGTGTTTAAAACAGCTGATACTGGTCAGTTGTCTTAAAACACCCTTGTCCTATGTTTAATGAAAAGAGAGGATTAAAAATATATATGAAAAACTATTATACCAGGCAGGGAATACATCCGGTAATTATGTACCCTGCAGGATTAAGGCATGTTTAAAGTATATCAGAATCAATACTTAATTCAATGTATAGAAGATAAACATTTCTAAATGAAGTATAAACAAACCTTAGAGAAATCTTATGAAACAAAAGAAAAAAGGCTTATCCTTCTTTAATAAAAAAGTTTTGTATACTCCGTTTGTGTATCTGCAATATGATAAATATATATGATGTCTTTCATCTGCCGATAGATTGCTATATGTTTTTTACAGATCACCATTCTGTATACTTTTTCATTCAGCCAGGTATCGGGAGTTACAGATCCTGAATTGGGGAATTCCGACAGGCGTTCTATGGTGTCTAAAATGTGTTCGCTTACCTTTAGTGCTGTTTCTGAGTCAAACTGTATAAGATAATAATCCTCTATTTTTTTCAGGTCTTCCCATGCAGTCGGAAGAATTTCAATTTTACATTTCATTTGCCCGCTCCTGCAGTTTTTTTCTTGCCTCTGAAACACTGAGTGTTTTTTCTCCCTCAATTCGTTCCTGTTCTGCCTGAAGAACTTTTGCCCGCAGCTGTAAAATCTGATCTCTCTTCTCAAAAGCAGCAATGTCCATGAGAACCAAATCTCCTTCGCCATTTTTGGTTATATATATCGGCTCCTTGGTTTCTTTTGCAAGTTTTGAAATAGTAGTATAGTCATTTCGCAATGATGCGGATGCTTTGATGATCATTTTTCTACACCTCTCTTATATACATATTTTTATATAATTATATCAATATAATGATATAAAGTAAAGGGCGTTAAAAATTTTAAAAAAACCGTTGACAGATAAAAAAACAAATGATATTATTATCTCAACAAGAAAACAATAACAATTACTGTTATTAAAAAATCTTGGACAGAAAATAAAAAAAACAAAACATAGAATCAAAAGAAAAGGAGATCATTATTATGAAGAAATGGGTTTGTACAGTATGCGGTTACGTTCACGAGGGAGATACTCCACCGGAGAAATGTCCTACATGCGGAGTTCCGGCAGAGAAGTTCAAAGAGCAGACAGGAGACAGAGAGTGGGCTGCTGAGCATGTAGTCGGAGTGGCACAGGGAGCCAGCGAAGACATCATGACAGATTTAAGAGCAAACTTTGAAGGAGAATGCTCCGAAGTAGGCATGTATCTTGCGATGAGCCGTGTAGCACACAGAGAAGGATATCCAGAAATCGGATTATACTGGGAAAAAGCTGCACTGGAAGAAGCAGAGCATGCATCAAAATTTGCCGAACTGCTCGGAGAAGTCGTGACAGACAGCACAAAGAAAAACCTTGAGATGAGAGTAGAAGCAGAAAATGGGGCGACAGCAGGTAAGTTTGACCTTGCAAAAAGAGCGAAGGCAGCAAACTTAGACGCAATCCATGACACCGTACATGAGATGGCAAGGGATGAAGCCCGCCATGGAAAAGCTTTTGAAGGATTACTGAAGAGATACTTCGGATAGACCTTAAGTATTTCCCACAGCCAGATCAAAGGCTGTAAAAAAGAAATTCATACACTTTTCTTGATCATACACCTCTATTTCATATGAGAAGCCGGGAGCATTCCCGGCTTCTTTTGCACATAAATGAATCTTACAGCATACCCTATGAATATGCTGCGTCGTTTGCGCTGAAAGATGCGCACTACGCGCTGGGATGTTTTCCGTCTGTTCAGGATGGGTATACTAAAGATAAAGATCCGAAACAGCTAAGCAAAACGAATTATGAGGTGAAGATTGAGATGTTAAATGAAGAAAAGATTTGTTCAAGAATGGTAGAAATGGCAAACCGCTCAGACGGAAAGAAAGGACTTTACTGTATTTGCAGCCATATGGGCTGGGCAGGCTTCCTTTCAGACGGCGGCAGGGTTGAAATTCCATTGGAAGGAATACCGGGACATATTAAAACAGACAGCATTAGGATTGATCGGAGAATACCCGGGGAATGGCTGCACAACTACCGGGTTTCAGCAGAAAAAATTTGTTTTTCCAATTATATTCCCGGGGAGGTAATGCTGAAAACAGACGACCGGATGGGAAGAGAAAAGAGTATTGTGCTGCATGTGAAGATCCACAGGGACAGAATGTCATAGTTCCCTGCAAAGATATTTAGTGGTATACTGGTATCAAACATAAAAGGAGGAAAAGAGAATGATAGCATTGATAGTTATATTAGTAATTGCTGCAGTATTGGTGATCTGGCTGATCAGTTCGTATAACGGGTTTATTACCCTGAGAAATAAGACAGAGGAGGCATACTCTGCGATGGATGTATCCCTGAAAAAGCGGTATGATTTAATCCCAAATTATGTGGAAACCGTTAAGGGTTATGCAAAACATGAGGCGGGGACGCTGGAAAAGGTAGTGTCAGCCAGAAATATGGCCATGGGAGCTTCAGATCCGGAAGAAAGGCTTGCCAATGAAAATGTACTTACCGGCGCACTGCGTTCTTTATTTGCGGTCGCGGAAGCTTATCCGGATTTGAAAGCAAACCAGAATTTTATACAGCTTCAGGATCAGCTTCAGAGGATCGAAGAAGAGATCGCAGGTTCCAGAAGATATTACAACGGAGTTGTCAACAAGTACAATACCAAGGCAGAGATGTTCCCTGGAAATATTGTGGCAGGTATTTTTAAATTCACAAGAAAACCATTGTATGAGATCAGCGATGAGGCTGAGCGTGAGAATGTAAAAGTATCGTTCTAGTGCTCTGACGCAGGGAGGTCATTATGAAAAAATTATGGGGCTCCGGCTTCATCGCAGTTGTCCTGCTGGTCCTGTGTATAGGGGCAGGATCTGCACTGGAAAGCATATCAGGGCTGTCTCCGTCCAGTGTGGAGTCAGACCCTTACATGTATACAAAGCAGTTTGAGACAAAGGTTGTGGTTGGAAACGACGGTTCCTATGACATTACAGAAAAAATAAACGTGAGATTCATGGAAGACCGTCATGGCATTTACCGCTATATCCCAAGAAAAGGGACCATAGCTTCCTATGATAAAAAGGGGAAGATTCAGAAAACACCTTTCTATGCTTCTGTAAAACTGCTCCGTGCCAATGAAACTGTGGATGAGAGCAGTGAAAACGGCAGCAGGGTCTTACGGTTTGGAGATGAAGACAAGACAGTGAGGGAAGGGATTTATAAGTTTGAATACCTTCTCAGCCCGAAATTCCAGCAGAAAAGTTATGATAACATCTACTATAATATTTTTCCGACACAGTGGCAGAACCAGATTCCGGCAGGGAGCAGGTTTACCATCCAGTTTCCGAAAAAGTTTGATATGGACCGGCTGAAGTTTTACTGTGGGGAATATGGATCGACAAAAGAGGCCGGAGATATTCTGTCGCTGGAAAAAGACGAAAAAAATCTTACAGTGACAGGGACTTTGAAGAAAAGTCTTCCACTTGGTTCCGGTCTTACCTGCTTTGCAGAAATGGATGCCGGATATTTCAGCGGGAACCAGCAGCTCACTGCAGTCCCATGGATAATATTAATTCCATCGGTGATCATATTCGCAGTTGTCCTCTGTATGTTCCTTATGTTCGGCAGGGATGAAAAAATTATTCCATCGATCCAGTATCAGCCGCCGGAGGGACTTGACAGTGCCGGAGTGGGCTACATCATCGATGGAAAAGTTCAGGACAAGGAAATGCTCTCCCTGATTCTTTACTGGGCAGACAGGGGATACCTCACC
Source organism: Anaerostipes faecis (assembly GCF_910574135.1). Taxonomy (NCBI): domain Bacteria; kingdom Bacillati; phylum Bacillota; class Clostridia; order Lachnospirales; family Lachnospiraceae; genus Anaerostipes; species Anaerostipes faecis. The sequence continues at coordinate 135,780 of NZ_CAJSYK010000005.1, forward strand.
ATTGAAGAAAAGAAAGGGAAGCTTACCTTCCATAGAAAGTCGGATCTTGAAGCTTCGGCGCCGGCATACCAGAGGATTATGTTTGACGACTTATTCAACGGTAAGGATGATGTAAAGATTGACGATCTGAAATATAAATATGCGGATACTCTTAATGTGGCAAAAAGTAAACTCATCCGGTATTTCGGAAGAGAAAAGCATTTTAGTATTTATACATCGGCTTCAAAAGCGGCAAGAGGGATCTCAATGGTGCTTGCGGCTCTTCCTTTGGGATTATTTATGGCGGTTACAAGTGTTTATTCGTATACGGGGATCGCAAGGATCATCGTTCAGACCATTTTATGGATGTTGTTGTTCGGTGGGATGATCTTATTTACAGCCGCGGTGGACAGCTGGTATGCCAAAAGCAGGGACAGCAGGAGGCTGTGGGTATTCTGGGGTCTTGCTTTAAGTTTTCTGTCTGCGGCAGCTTACACAGGAAGCTATGTTGTAAGAGTCAGAAATGGAGAGATTTTCAGCTATATCTGGGTCCTGGCCGCAGTGCTTGTTATGACCGGCGGAATGATCCTGATGACCGGATTTATGAAAAAGAGAACCCATCAGTGTATTGAGTGGATGGGGTATTTGGCGGGACTCCGTGATTTCATTGAGACCGCGGAGCTGGACAGAATGAAAATGCTGGCAAAAGATCAGCCGCAGATGTTTTATCACATCATGCCGTATGCCTATGTATTCGGTCTTTCCGATGTGTTTGCTGAGAAATTAAAAGATCTCGGTCTGTCTGCGCCTGACTGGTATGAAACAGACCGGCAGTTTACATTTTTTGATTATTATATCTTTAACCGGTGTTTAATGGGAAGTATGGCCCATGTGACGAATACTCTTTCCGTGCCGGAACCCCCGAAAACATCATCCGGAAGCGGAGGCTTCGGAGGAGGCTCCTTTGGCGGAGGGGGATTCTCCGGGGGCGGTTTCGGCGGAGGCGGAGGCGGAAGCTGGTAGAAGAAAATGAAAGGTGGAGGAACAAGTGTATAAAAATGTTTCAAAGTTATTGATCTATGGTGATATGGAGCCTGACTCCATTCTGATGCAGCTCAGTGATATTTTCCGCTGCATGGATGAGAAAAGCCAGACGAAGGAAGTTTTGACGACCAGGGTTTTCAGGCAGATCAAACGTATCCTTCAGGTGGCGACAGACTATGGATTCGATGAGAACCTCTGGCATAACTACCTGACATTTCTGCTGATCACCAATGAAAATCCATTCAGCATTACCTGTGAAAAGGTAGGCGCCAGAGAAGGAAGCGTGAATTATTTTGCGGAAAATGATTTCCGGGCATTTAAGGAGCTGTTTGACTATGACTTTTCGAAGATTGAAGAATATCTGGGAGTGGACTGCTTCAGCCGTCTTTCTGACTATAAAGCGATTGGAAAGCCGGAGCTTATGTATAACAAAAATGTCAGCGAGAAAGTCCGGGCGCTGAGCCGGGAGTTGGAGCAGACGAGCGATGAACATGAATATTTCCGGGTAGTCACAAACTTTTATAAGGCTTACGGCGTGGGAATGTTCGGACTTAATAAGGCTTTCAGGATCGAGGAAAAAGCCGGAGGGGGCATTACATTCCGCGCAATCAACAATATGGATAAGGTGACTCTGTCCGATCTGGTCGGATATGAGATCCAGAAGAAGAAGCTGGTCGATAACACGGAAGCCTTTGTCCAGGGGCGCAAGGCGAACAATGTGCTGCTGTTCGGAGACAGCGGTACCGGTAAATCTACCAGTATCAAGGCCATTGTCAATCAGTATTATGACCAGGGCCTGAGGATGATCGAGATATACAAGCATCAGTTTAAAGATTTGTCCAATGTGATCGCACAGATCAAAAACCGGAATTATCGTTTTATTATTTACATGGACGATCTGTCTTTTGAAGAGTTTGAGGTAGAATATAAATTCTTAAAGGCAGTTATTGAAGGCGGCGTGGAGACAAAGCCGGAAAATATCCTGATCTATGCTACATCCAACAGGAGGCATCTGATCAAGGAGACTTGGAGCGACCGGGATGATGTGAAGAATGAAAACGGTATGCACAAGTCCGATACGATGGAAGAGAAATTGTCTCTGGTAAACAGGTTCGGTGTAACAATAAGCTACTCTAAGCCTACTCAGAAGGAATACTTCAACATTGTGATACAGCTTGCAAGAAAAGAAGGGATCACGATGCCGGATGAGGAACTGCAAAAAGAGGCCAATAAATGGGAATTGTCCCACGGGGGAATATCCGGAAGGACGGCACAGCAGTTTGTGAATTATCTGATGGGAATTGAAAAGAGTGAAACCTGATAGGATAGAAGAGGGGCCATGCAATGATTTTGCTGCATGGCCCCTTTTGTAGACACAGCATTTTTTAGAGAAGATGGAATTTCATACCCGTCAAGTTGTTTTTGTTTACAATGCTTCCACGCTTCAGATTTTAAAGGCCTCTCTGGCCTGCCTGGAACACCTTCTTCCGACGGTGAGAATAATACCGGTGTGCCCTGTGGGAATACTTTTTCAGGAAGACGGCATCATCATCACATAAGATGATTCTCATAATCAGGCACCTCCATCTGATCTGCAATTTCTAAAAACGTGTCTACAATGTCGGGGTCAAACTGTGTGCCGCGGTTATTTTTCAGTTCCTGCAGTGCAATTTCCGGGTCCATTCCTTTTCGGTAGCACCGGGTGGCAGTCATAGCGCTCGTGGTGATATAGTGTCCCTTCACAGAGTCCGGGAAGCATTTTAATATCCTTTAGGATGTAAGCACCGACAATGGTATGGTTTTTCATCATTTCATATTCTTCTGGAGTCAGTTTGTCCTGTTTTTTCAAAATAGCATCTGGAACGCCTATTTTTCCTACATCATGTAGTAATGCAATAAAATATACGTTCTCACAGTCGTCTTCCGTATACCCAAGATGCCGTGCGATCTGTTTTGAATAGTATGCAACTCTCATAGAATGTCCATTGGTATCAGGGGCCTTGGCATCGATTGTGTTGGCTAAAGCTGCCATAGTCTGAATATAGGCGGTTTCCATCTGACGGATTTTTTCATCCAGTTTCTTCTGAAGATCTCTTCGATACTCCAGCAGTTCGAGTGCCTTCTCAACTCTGCTTAAAAGCACCTCTTTTACAACTGGCTTGCCAATGATGTCATATGCTCCCATAGATATACAGTCGGCTTCTGTCTGATCACCTGTACCGGAAGTTAAAAAGATTACTGGAATTTCAGAAAGATCTGGTGCTCCATGGTTTTTAACGCAGTAGTTCCGGAAATGGCCGGAAAGACATGATAGGAATCTTTCAGGAGCATCATGACCTGGTTCAGGACAGTCTTGCCATGATCATATTGCAGACATCGGTAATCAAAGCAGAAGTTCAGAAATATTCAGGATTGCATTCATAGACGTGCGGATCTCGTGGGTCATATTTGCAAAAAAATCCATTTCATGCTGAGTAAACCAGTCATCGGGCTGTACCGGAGTACAAAGCTCATTGCCTCTCTGCCTGCTATCTACTATTATAGTATAACAAGTGGAAAAGAAAAAGGTGTTATCATACGCCAATAACGAAAGGAATCACCGTAGGCAAAGGCCATGTTGTCATCAGTGCCAATCAGATTTATAAGTATAAGAAGAATCAGAGATAGAAAATGCGGGCTGTATCCTATTATAATCAATCTGTAATTAATCATCAGCTGAGGAAGGACAGCTGCAAATTTTTTTCTCAAAAATGAAATAAACTCCTTTTGCAGAAGAGCCGTCCGGCAGACCGGGCGGCTCTTCTGGCAATTCAAAGTACATTTTATTTCTTATACCGATACACATCATTGGCACTCACCACAACATCTCCCGGATGCAGGGTGATATTTCTCGCTTCTAAGAGCTCCGATACCGTACACACCTGAAAGCCTTTCTTTTCAAGCTTAGGGAGTACCTTTTTCACAGCTTCCGCCGTAGGAGCATGAATGTCATGCATCAGGATGATATCTCCATCCCTGGCCTGCTTTAAAATGGCATCAGCGGTCTTATCTGCATTCAGTGTTTTCCAGTCCAGAGTATCAATACTCCACAGGATCAGCGGATCTTTGACCGTATTTTTGACGGTTCTGTTAATAGACCCGTAAGGCGGCCTTAAAAGTCCTACATCAGATCCGGTGACAGAAGCAATGGCTTCATTCATCCGTGACATCTGTTTTTTTACACCCTTTTTACCGAGCTTTGTGAGCAGAGGATGGTTCCAGGAGTGTCCGGCGACTTCATTGCCTGATTCCTCAACTTTTTTTACAAGGTCAGGATAATATTTTGCATTCTGGCCAAGCATAAAAAAGGTAGCCCTTGCATTGTTTTTATCCAGGGCTTTGAGTATTTTCTCCGTATTTTTTCTGGAAGGTCCGTCATCGAATGAAAATGCAATGAGTTTTTTCTCGGGATTGACTCGTTTGGGAAGAAAGGGGAAATCACCCAGATTAAATTGTGTAATTTCGCGGAGAATCTTCCGGCTCTTTTGAATCTCTCCATTGGCAGCCGAGGATTCCTGAAGAGAACTTGTCTCTTTACTGGTCCTGAACAGGTAGATGCCCTGAAAAACAATGATTGACAGCATTAAGATCAGCACTGCAGTTTGTCCTTTGTTTAATCCTTTTTTCATTTGTGCCTCCTATCCATACATAGTATTTCCGTTTTCCAGCAATCCTTGACAAAAGAACATGGAAAGGCAGGGTGAAATTACAAGCTATAATTTATTGTATGTGAACAGATCTGAATATATAATGAGTTTTTTTCATTGTTTTTGGGCGGAAGCTTCTGTTTGGAAGATTACATGGAACAAGAAAAATTTGTGTTATAATAAATATCATATTGTGAGAATTTTTGAATAACCCTTATTTGACGGAGTATAAAGGAGATGGTCTTTATGGACATCAAGAGAATCGGAGAGGCGGGACAGCTCAGATCGATGGATGTGGTAAACGGATTTGAGGTCCGTCCGGGGTTTTACTTACAGAACGGCGCCACAGCGATCGAAGGAGGCGTGAGTTTCACCGTACATACGAAAAACGGGACTGCATGTACATTAGTTTTATATAAAAGAAAGGCAAAGGAACCTTTCGCTGAAATACCGTTTCCGGAAAATTACCGGATCGGAAATGTTTACTCGATGATCGTTTTCGGCCTGGATATCCGGAAAATCGAATACAATTACAGAGTTGACGGACCGAAGGATTTAAAAAAGGGACTCTTGTTTGACAAGGAGCGGTATCTTTTAGACCCTTACGCAAAAGCCGTCACAGGTCAGAGCAACTGGGGAGAAAAACCCGAGTACAGCAGGGACTGCTACCGGGCCAGAGTCGTCTCCAATGACTTTGACTGGGGAAGAGCCAGGAGAAAACCTGCGGATATGCGGGACCTTATCATCTATGAGCTTCACACCAGGGGATTTACAAAACACCATACGTCAGATGTAAAACATCCGGGTACCTTTGACGGGATCAGGGAAAAGATTCCCTATCTGAAGGATCTGGGCATCAATGCTGTGGAACTGATGCCTATTTTTGAATTTGACGAGACGAGGGATACCAGGTATGTCAATGGAAAGAAACTTCTGGACTACTGGGGTTACAATCCTGTGAGTTTTTTTGCGCCGAATACAAGCTACAGCTCGGAGAAAGAATTTAACAGAGAGGGTACAGAGCTTAAATACCTGATCCGGGAACTTCATGACAATGATATCGAAGTGATCCTGGATGTGGTGTTCAACCACACGGCGGAGGGAAATGAGAACGGTCCGTTCATATCTTTTAAAGGATTTGACAATAATATATATTATATGCTTACGCCGGACGGAAAATATTATAATTTCAGCGGCTGCGGCAATACACTGAACTGTAACCACCCGGTCGTTCAGAATATGATCCTGGACTGTTTAAGGTATTGGGTGACGGATTACCGGATCGACGGATTCCGGTTTGATCTGGCGTCTATTCTCGGAAGAAGTGAGGACGGTTCACCCTTAAGCAAGCCTCCGCTTTTGGAAAGGCTGGCATTTGACCCGATCCTGGGCCGTGTGAAATTAATCGCAGAGGCATGGGATGCCGCGGGTCTTTATCAGGTGGGTACGTTCCCGTCATGGAACCGGTGGTCTGAGTGGAACGGCAGATACAGGGACGATATGAGAAGATTCCTGAAAGGAGATCCGGGCCTTGTGAAAGCCGCGGCCCAGAGGATGAGCGGCTCCAGGGATATCTATGACAGGGAGAGCCGCGGCGATACAGCTTCGGTAAATTTTATTACCTGCCATGACGGATTCACTATGTGGGATCTTTATTCCTATAATGAAAAACACAATCTGGATAACGGATGGGACAATACAGACGGAGACAACAATAATAACAGCTGGAACTGCGGTGCAGAAGGGTGGACTGACCGGCAGGATGTGATAAGGCTCAGGAAAAAGCTTGTGAGAAATGCTTTTGCGGCGCTGATGACCAGCCAGGGTGTCCCGATGATGTATGCGGGGGATGAATTTTTAAATACCCAGTACGGCAATAACAATGCCTACTGTCAGGATAATGAAATCTCGTGGCTGAATTGGGATCTGCTTTTGGAAAATCATAAGATCTCTCAGTTTGTCAAAGAGATGATCCGGTTCAGAAAAAAACATCCGGTGTTAAGATCCAGAGGGAAGAATGCGCTGTGCGGACTGCCTTCGGTCAGCTTTCACGGAGAAGAGCCGTGGAAGTTTAAGGAGGATTACGAAAACCACCTTCTGGGCGTCCTGTTTGCCGGGAGAGAAAAAGATAGTGACACAGATGACATTGTTTATGTTATGATGAATATGCATTGGGAGCCGCATACCGTGAGGCTTCCGGAACTTCCACTGGATTATTTCTGGGAGATTTTTTCAGACACGGCCGACGAGCCGAAAAACGGCCGGCTGCCCGGAGGGGAGATCCGGCTGGAAGAGCGGAGTATTATCATATTAGAAGGGAACCAAATGGGACGGAAGGGAAATGTCATCTGTCTCTAAAGATAAAGTTTAAGTAAAGGAAGAGAATGTAAGATGTGGATTGCAGATCAGTGGAACGATTATGAAGTTTTAGATACTTCTTGTGGTGAAAAATTAGAAAGATGGGGAGACTATTATTTAGTACGGCCGGACCCTCAGGTTTTATGGCAGACACCAAAGAAGTTAAAGCAGTGGAAGAAGCCCAACGGACATTATCACAGGAGCAGCAAAGGCGGCGGACAGTGGGAGTTCTTTGATCTCCCGAAGACCTGGGATATCAGGTACAGGGAGCTTATATTTCATTTGCAGCCATTCAGTTTTAAACACACAGGAGTTTTTCCGGAGCAGGCGGTGAACTGGGATTGGTTTTCAGATAAGATCAGAAAGGCCGGGCGCCCTGTGAAGGTGCTGAACCTGTTTGCCTACACAGGAGGCGCGACATTAGCGGCAGCCGCAGCCGGGGCAGCCGTCACCCATGTGGACGCTTCCAAAGGCATGGTAAACTGGGCAAAGGAGAATGCCCAGGCTTGCGGCCTGAAAGACAAACCAATCCGATGGCTGGTGGACGACTGTGTGAAATTTGTAGAGAGGGAGATCCGCCGGGGGAACCACTACGATGGGATCATCATGGACCCTCCGTCATACGGCCGGGGACCGAAAGGAGAGATCTGGAAGATCGAGGAGAAGATTTTTCCGCTTGTTCAGCTCTGTACAAAGATTTTGTCGAAGAACCCCTTATTTTTTCTGATCAATTCTTATACGACCGGACTTCAGCCGGCTGTGCTTTCCTATATGCTGGGAACGGAAGTCAAATCAAAGTTCGGCGGGAAAGTGACGGCAGATGAGATCGGGCTGCCGGTTTCTTCAAATGGCCTTGTTCTGCCATGTGGAGCCTCAGGCAGATGGGAATCGGTATAGATATTTCAGAAATCTTAATTTTTGCTGAATTTTGTTGGAATACGTAAAAAACAATTGAAATTTTTCTAACTTTGTTTATAATTAAAAAGAGCGTGTATACGAATAATTGACATTTAACATAATGATAATAATAGAAAATTCGAAAGGGGAATTTTGAAACATGGCAGGTTCAGATATCGGAATTGATTTAGGTACGGCCAGTGTCCTGGTTTACGCAAAGGGCAAAGGAGTCGTTTTAAAAGAGCCATCCGTAGTGGCATTTGACAGAGATACAAACAAGATCAAGGCAATCGGGGAAGAAGCCCGTCTGATGCTGGGAAGAACACCGGGGAATATCGTGGCAGTGCGTCCGCTGCGCCAGGGTGTGATTTCTGACTATACAGTGACAGAAAAGATGTTAAGCTACTTCATCAACCGCACCGTCGGAAAGTCTATCTTCGGACGGAAGCCGCGCATCAGCGTGTGTGTGCCAAGCGGCGCCACAGAAGTAGAGAAAAAGGCAGTTGAGGATGCGACCTACCAGGCAGGTGCAAGGGAAGTATCCATTATTGAAGAACCTGTTGCGGCAGCCATCGGCGCTGGAATTGATATCGCAAAGCCATGCGGAAATATGATTGTTGACATCGGAGGAGGAACAGCCGATATCGCCGTTATTTCCCTTGGAGGCGTTGTTGTCAGCACTTCCATCAAAGTTGCCGGAGATGATTTTGATGAGGCAATTGTGCGCTACATGCGCAAAAAACATAACTTACTGATCGGTGAGCGTACTGCTGAGGACATTAAGATCAACATCGGTACAGTCTACAAACGTCCGGAAAATGCAACGATGGATGTCCGCGGAAGAAACCTTGTGACAGGACTTCCAAAGACCGTTACCGTTACATCCGAAGAGACAGAAGAGGCTTTAAGAGAGCCTGCTTACCAGATCGTAGACGCTGTTCACAATGTACTGGAGAGAACTCCGCCTGAGCTTGCGGCCGATATCTCAGACCGCGGGATCGTTCTGACCGGAGGAGGATCTCTGATTCAGGGTCTGGAAGAACTGATCGAATCTAAGACAGGAATTAACACGATGACAGCAGAAGATCCTCTGACAGCAGTTGCCATCGGAACGGGAAAATACATTGAATTTTTATCCGGAGAAGACAAAAAGGGCGAGAAATAATCACTTAGTTTTTCAGCACTTTTTTATGCCGGAAGAGGACAACCAGGGTATTTTATCCTGGTTGTTTTGTTACGCCGGGCGTTTGGATAAAGGAGGGGAGAAGCATGGGACGGATTTCCGGATATGTTGACCATGTCCGTTTTCGGAATGAAGACAATGGATATACGGTTCTGAGTCTTGATATGGACGGCGATGAGGAGACTGTGGTCGGTGTGTTCCAATTTCTGCACGAAGGCGAGTATATGGAACTGGAAGGTGAATATGTGGAGCATCCGGTACATGGACCCCAGTTTCAGATGACTTCTTATGAGGTTACTATGCCGGATGACATTCAGAGCATGGAACGGTACTTGGGTTCCGGGGCCATCAAAGGGGTTGGCCCTGCGATTGCCAAGAGGATTGTCAAAAAGTTTAAGATGGATACCTTTCGCATCATTGAGGAGGAACCGGAGAGGCTTGCAGAGGTAAAAGGAGTCACTGAAAAGAGAGCACGCAGCATTGCAGTGGAGTTTTCCGAGAAGCAGGAAATGCGTCAGGCCATGATGTTTCTGTCCGACTATGGGATTACCACCAATCTGGCGGTGAAGATTTTTAAGGAATACGGTGATAAGCTGTACGGCGTAATTCAGAATAATCCTTATCAGATGGCGGATGATATAGAAGGCGTAGGATTTAAGATTGCTGATGAGATCGCCAGACAGGTAGGCATCGGCAGCAGTTCGGATTACCGGATCATATCGGGCATTTTTTATACCCTGATGCAGGGCCTTGCGTCGGGGCACATCTATCTGCCCAAAAAAATCCTTTTAAGAAATACTTCAAGGATGCTTGAGGTGGAAGAGGAGATGATTGAACCTCATCTTTTGGACATGATGATAGAGAAAAAGATCATAATAAAGGAAGAAGAGGACCAGACAAGAATTTACGGGGCGGCCCAGTATTATCTGGAACTTAACACGGCCAGGATGCTGTGTGATCTCAATATGACTTACGATGTGTCTGTTTCCGAGGTGAGGACCATGATCGCAAAAATTGAAGACGGTCTTCAGATCACCTTTGCGGAGAAACAGAAAGAAGCCATAGAAGCCGTTGCCGAAAATGGAGTCGTGATTCTGACCGGAGGACCGGGAACGGGAAAGACAACTACGATCAACGGAATGATCCGCTACTTTGAGTCTGAAACTCTGGATATCAGACTCGTGGCCCCCACAGGGAGGGCGGCAAAGCGGATGACAGAGGCTACCGGATATGAGGCAACCACCATCCACAGGCTGTTGGAACTGAACGGGGATTCCAGCAGCGGGGACAGCATGAAGTTTGAACGAAATGCCGCTAATCCTGTTGAAACCGATGTGATCATCGTGGATGAGATGTCCATGGTGGATATTTTTCTGATGAATTCCCTTTTAAGCGCTGCGGTTCCGGGTACAAGGTTTGTGTTCGTCGGAGATGCCAACCAGCTTCCTTCCGTCGGCCCGGGAAATGTGCTGAAGGATATGATCGCTTCGGGATCTTTTAAGGTGGTGGAATTGAATCAGATCTTCCGGCAGGATGAAGCCAGTCACATTGTAAGCAATGCCCACAGGATCAATGAGGGGAAGTCTATTGAGCTCGATAACAAGAGCAGGGACTTTTTCTTCCTTGAGAGAGAGAGGCTCGGAGATATTTTAGGTGTTCTGGTATACCTGGTGAGAGATAAGCTGCCCGCTTATGTAAATGCCAAGCCGTATGATATCCAGGTGCTGACTCCTATGCGCAAGGGGGAACTGGGTGTCGATAAGCTCAACGAAGTGCTTCAGGAATATCTGAATCCTCCGGCGGAGGAAAAACAGGAGAGACAGGCAGTTTCCTGCCTGTTTCGTGAAGGCGACAAGGTCATGCAGATCAAGAACAATTACCAGATGGAGTGGGAAGTAAAGAATGAAAAAGGATTTACCGTAGAAGAAGGCAAAGGTGTATTCAATGGCGACATCGGACGGATCATAAGGATCAATGACTACACGGAGAAAGTCACGGTAGTCTTTGACGATATCAGGGCAGCGGAATACTCTTATTCCATGCTGGATGAACTGGAGCTTGCCTATGCGGTGACGATCCACAAGTCACAGGGAAGTGAGTATCCGGCAGTGGTCATGCCTCTGCTTACGGGACCGAGAGTTTTGTTTAACAGAAATCTTCTCTACACTGGAGTAACCCGTGCAAAACAGTGTATTACGATGGTGGGCCGGAAGTCAACAGTACAGCAGATGATCGAGAACGTAAATGAACAGAAGAGATATTCGACGCTTTGTCAGAGGATCAATGAACAGGAAGAACTGATGCCTTAGGTGCCTCGGTTCTTTTTGATCTTTAATACTGATATCATCCTTTTTCAGACGGCAAAGTCTGCATAAGTGCAAAGAAATATTGAGGTTCACCGGTACTGAAGTATTTGTACCACGATTCCAATGTGTCTGATTGAAAAACATCTAAATACTCAATAATGTGTTTTGTCCACAACAAAGCCCCGGTGCAGCTTGCAGTAATAAGGTTGTTTTCTGCTACTGATGGCTTGTCTATATAAAAACTTTGTCCGTTATAATCAGGAGAAACCATTTCAAGAAATCCCGGCCCGTTACTGGTATGCGGACGCTGATCTAATAGCCCAAAGTTGGCAAGCGCTGCAGTAGCCCCGCAAATTGCACATACCGCAGCACCTAAAGTAAGAAATTCACTTGCTTTCTCGATGACAGCGACATGCTTTGGGTCGTTCCATGTATCTGCTCCCGGCAAGAGCAGCATACTTGTTTTACTCACAACAATATCATTAATTAAGCAATCCGGCACGATGGTCAGCCCGCCCATTGTATGGATTGGTTCCCTAGAATAGCTGACCATTTTAAGCAATACATGTTGCGCGCCCTTTTTGAAAAATTTTCCGGAATTAAGCTCCGAAATAACATGTCCCAGTTCCCAGTCGGCTAAAGTATCAAGAACATAAACATAAATTGTAAACATAAATTTCCTCCATTTTCATTGTTTCATTGATTTGTTTGCTTCATCATTGTACTATGTAATTGTTGACAGCATTATGGCCATAATCTAAATCGAAAGGCGATTATTAAATGAAAGTAGACAGACTGGTCAGTATTATTATGATACTCCTTGATAAAAAACGTATAGGTGCACAGGCGTTAGCAGATATGTTTGAAGTTTCACCCCGCACAATCTACCGCGACATAGACGCTATTAACATGGCGGGGATTCCTGTTCGCGGGGCATCAGGAGTAGGCGGCGGCTTTGAAATCATGCCGGAATACAAGATTGATAAAAAGGTCTTTTCTACTGCTGACCTTTCCGCTCTTCTGATGGGGCTTTCCAGTCTTTCCAATATAGTCCGGTGTGATGAACTGGTGCATGCTCTTGCGAAAGTAAAAAGTTTTATCCCTGCCGACAGAGCGAAAGATATTGAATTAAAATTAAATCAAATATGTATAGATTTAAGTCCATGGCTGGGTAACAGCAACATACAAACATATTTAGAAATTATCAAATCAGCTTTGCAGGAAAATAAACTACTTTCGTTTGAATATATAGCCCACCGCGGAAAAAGCACCACGCGAACAGTTGAGCCGTATCAGCTTGTAATGAAAAGCAGTCATTGGTATTTACAAGGATATTGCCATAAAAGAAAAGATTTTCGTTTATTCAGACTATCTCGTATGTCAAACCTACAAATGCAAGAGGAAACTTTCGCACTTCGAGATTATCAAAAACCAATTTTAGACTTTACAGATACGTTGGAGACTTTGCAAACAGAAATCAAAATCCGAATTCATAAATCTGTGATGGATAGAGTGCTTGATTTTTGCTCTTATGAAGATTTTTCACCAGCCGGTGAAGAGCATTACATTGTCAGCTTTCCCTTCATAGAGAACGAATACTACTACGATATTCTTTTAAGTTTCGGGGATAAATGCGAGTGTTTAGAGCCATCACATATCCGCGAAGAAATGAAACGCAGAATTCATGACATAGCTGCCTTGTATCAAAACTAAGATAAAAATTAAATAAATTTAATTAAGAGATTTATGAAAAAATCCTGTCAACAGGCGTTTCAGCTGTTGGCAGGATTTTTTATTTCATAGGATTAGGGTGTCAAAAGGTCATTGACCTTTGATATAAATTTGTACCTTGAAAATTTAACACGATATATCAATCCATCCGAACATTTGGTAAAATATAAATATCAAATATCGAGGTGA
>NZ_CAJSYK010000006.1:0-145578 GCF_910574135.1 Anaerostipes faecis
AATACTCAAAACATCAAGCTCACCTTCTGTTGATTGTTCTAAATTTAATATTCTCAAACCAATTCGTGTTAAATTTTCAAGGTACAAACAAAATCAGATATTTATTAATGTGTCTTTTGACACCCTAATCCAACCAGAGAATTAAGTGAATCTGCTGGCGGTCCAATTCTCATATCTTTTTTTGTTTCACCATATGGAATATTTGTCCCCGCAACAACAAAAATAACATCATATTCACTTTGTATGCGGTCAAGTTCTGCTGCCTCTGGAGAAATAAAATTAGGCTTGATTTCAAGTCTGGAACCCAATGATAAATTCCATACTTTAATATCTCTATTTGAGGCGACAATGTTTCGTATCATTTTCAATACAGTAAACGAACTAAAACCCTTATGTGTTGCAACACCAAAATGTCGTACTCGGAATCTGCCACACCCATCATCAAGTGACGGATTACCTTGCGGACCATCTACAATAATATAACTTACTTCTGTTCCATGCTCATAATCTTCTGAGGTCAAAGGAATATTCGGATCAAGTAAATTTTTATATTCCACCCACTCATGAAAATACACCTTTTCATTAAATTGTGTGTCAATAACTCCTATTACAGGTTCATTGGTCGGATGAGGTATTAGGCTTTCTTCATTACTAGGCTCCTCCTTATCATCTAACACCTCATCTCTCGTAAGCCGGGAAAAATCAGTGACACTCATCGCAATCAGATACGAAGCGTTATTATATAACAGTTTCGCTTCATCTGGATTAAGTCTTAACGTAGTGCCATCAATAATACGTTCATCAACAATATGAATCCCAAACTTTGACAACAATTTCTTTGTTTCAATGCCCGTCTGATAAATTGTGATAATGGACTCCTCTGTTATCTCTTCTGTTGCGCGATCAATATCAAACCTTTCAACGTAAAATCCATCCACCACAGCATTTAAAAATTTGGATTTAGAAAATTCACGAAATCTATCCGCCGGCGTCTCTGCTATCTTTTCTGTCTCCTCGCTAGTAATATCTCCATTAAAGTATTTTTCAATAACAGATATTGTTTCATTCAAAACTACGATTGCTTTTTCAATCGTTTTAAGCGAAACATAATGAGTAAACACATGCTTTTGTATCTCTTTACCATCCTCGTCTGGTTCCCATATAAACTTAACTCCTCTGATAGATTTCGTAGGCGATTTACTATTCTCAGACAACAAAATTTTCAGTCTATTACTCTTTGCAACAATATGCGTATAGTGTACGCTAACCAAAGCACCATTGATATCTGTATTGGTTCCCCAGTATTGCAAAATTCTTTTCAATTGCTCAGATAATTCAATAAGATGTAACGAAGACACACTTCTTCCCTTTGGAAGTCTCGGCGAGCCAGGTTTGGAGCCATTAGGCCTTTGTTCAAACCTTCCTTTTAATTGTAAAATGTTATTCATTCATTACACCTTCTTTCAGTTCTCTTGCAACACTACTTTTTGATTTTCCAACCAGTATTTCTATTTCTCTAACTGTAAATTTCTGACTCTGAAGTTTTTTCAAATCTTCCGGTTTTTCATTGCAAACTGCATAGTAAAGCCTTCTAAAATAATCCATACCATCACGTGGATTGCTAAATGCGATAGACGTTTTAATCAAATTTTTCAATTCTCCCGGATATGGTATCTGTGGCATTAGTTTCATTATTTTACGGAACAAGCGGATATCCCTATTTGCCAGTTTTAATTTATCAAGATATTGATCTAACATCTTCTCTGCAATCGTAAGAAGATCTTCTTGGGTATATCTATCAAAATCAATAACTGAATCAAATCTTCTAATTAACGCTTTGTCAAAATATTTATAAAGATTCGTCGTTGCAACTAAAACAACATTTTCATTCATTCTATCGAATCCCTTCAACATAGCAGAGGTGGCGCGTCCCATTTCCCGTAAATCATTCTGATTCGTTCGATCTAAAGCCAAGGCATCGATTTCATCAAACATGACAATTACCTTATTTGGTTGAACAAAACTATTTATTTCCTTGAATAACATAGATAAATTCTTTTGTGTCTGTCCAAGCTTACTATCAATCACTGCTGAAAAGTCCACCATAAAAATTTCTCTATTCAATATTCGTGCAACTTGCTTAACTGCCTCTGTCTTCCCTGTTCCTGGCGCTCCCTGAAATAAAAACTTATTAATTCCAACATGACGTTCAATTGCATTTACTACGCCCAATAAATCACTGGTAATTACATCTGGAAGTAACAGAACCTCTTCCTTTCCCTCAATTTTTTCAAAAAAGGGAGAAGTATTCTCCGACATCTGTGGTACAAACGTATTCACATTGGACAATAAGGACATAATATACTCCGAAAGCTGATAATCTCCAGAAGCATCAAATCCTTTAGCAATTTCATAAGCTTCATTTCGAAAGCCCGCATCATTCTTTTCTACATAATACTTTATTAAACTTATCACATTTTTTTTCTTCATGATACGCACTCTCCTCCTCATTTTTCTATGCTTTAGCTTATCATGTTGGGACATTTTTGTCAATATTGGGACAAATATCACAAAAACTAAAGGAGCATTTACACACGATCCTGTAAATGCTCCTTTAGTTTTTATCCTATAAATTTATATACAAAGCAGTTTGCCGCTGTTACACCGCTTTCTGCTGGTGTCTCCTTGTTACCTTCCCATCTTGAAATGGATGAATACGCTCAAATCTCACATGAAATTCAATCATTGTTTCTAATGTTATATTTATAGTACTGTTATACCACATCAACAGTTTTTGCATTTCATTATGAACATTTTCTGGAAGAACAGTTTCCATCCCGCCCACTTCATTTGGCAGAGTTTTATAATCACCAACTAAAAACCAGTCTTTTCTGGAATCACTGGTCCCCGATTTTAATAAAAAATGGAGTTCTTTGATAAACTTTTCTGTCAAGTCTGCTTTTGACTGTTCGATAATAAAATCAATTCAGCGGAAATGGTTTACGGTTTCGATGATATTATCTACATTTAGGCTCTCATTCTCAATACCAACCGTATTTGTTTCAAAAATATATCTCGTCTGATCATGGGTCAGTCTGCTGCCTTCAATATGATTGGAGTTATATGTCAGATCAATCTGAGTCTTATGATAAATACCCCCGGATTTTTCCGTCTTCTTTTCATACTGTAATATTTCTAAAAGTGTTTTTGGCTAATTGCCTTTTTTATTTTTACGTTCTGGCTTCACTGCATTTTCTGGTATATTCCATATTTTTCCTGTAAGAAAGGCCCCTTGTACCCGGCCATTAGCACAATAATTCCGCACGCTGCGCTCAGAAATTCCCCATTTGTCTGCCATCTGTGATACAGAATAATAATCCATTTTAAATCCCCCACATCATATAATTATCTATTCATAAATCCAATTCTTGTACCAGTATACCACATTATCGGCAATATTCCATTATGTTTTTTCGATTCCATAGCGTTTATTGCCGATATCAGTCAAAAACATCCATCCAATTTATTTTTGGAGATTCCATTGACAGACAAATCCTATTGTCGGGCTATGATTAGTTTTTATAATAACTGCTTAATTTCCATGTTTTATTTGTTCTTACAAATACAGCTGTGGCAGGATTAGCCGTTTCCGAATCTTCGGGAATAAAAACAAGAAAATAGCACACATCATTAGGAAGATATTTTTTCTCTTTATCATTAATCTGGTCTTCCGGAAATATTCCATATTTATCGTAGCTGTTTTTTTCATAGTTTATAGATTCAAATTTGATCTTGTTTTCCTTCAAATATTTTTTCAATTTTGCTTTCATCTTTTTAATATCCGCCGGACTCTGATTCCATGAAATTTTGCTTTCTGCAACCTGTTCTGTCGATTGTGTCTGTTTCTTTTCAGTAGACTGTATCGTTTTCTTATTGTTACAGGCAGTAAGAAATACTGCTAACAGTAAGCAAGTAATTAAAACTTTTTTCAAGATTTTCTCCTACATTTAAAGAAGCCCTCATTTCATGTATCTTAATTAAAATAAAGATAACGAAAGAAGGCCTATAAATCAATACAATTACAATAATTTTAGTTTCTGAGCTAATCTTAAAATAGCATGTCCCTTCGGCATTTGTTTCAACTCTTCTTCTGAAAAAGTTTGAAATTTAATTACAAATATAAAGTAAATAATCATACCAACAGGCACCGCAACAGCCAAGCAAGCCGCATAACCTAAGCTAGATCCAGATATAAACTGTTCAAAAGCCCAGGAAATGATAAATATTACAATTCCCATGATTCCAGCACTGAAAACAGGTTTTAATACAGATTTTTTTACATCCTGTCTATACCCTGTAAATTTAGTGAGCGCCCGGGCGTTCAGCATGCTCATGACGACTGAAAAAGCCACCGTTGCCAAAACGATTGCATAAACATTGGCATTTGTGGTCTGAATTAAAAGTACCAAAACTGCAACATTTGCTATAACTGAAATTGCCGAATGCTTTACCGGTACTCTCATCTTCCCAAGTCCCTGTAGGATACCGTTTGTCATAGTAGACAGACAATAAAATACAATAGAAACAGCTCCGACTTGCAGCATCCTCGGACTCAATCCCTCAACTGCATATTTGGGTCCGAACAACAGTCCAATCACAGGTTTTGCTAAAACCGCAATTCCAACTGCGCATGGAATAGCAATCAATAATATAAACCGGACGGCTGTATCAATATTTCTTTTGATTGCATCCTGGTCATTGACCGCATAAGACCCTGCAATGTCAGGTACAATCGCATTGGATAAAGAAGATGCGATCGCGATGGGA
The DNA here is from genome assembly GCF_910574135.1 of Anaerostipes faecis. Classification (NCBI taxonomy): domain Bacteria; kingdom Bacillati; phylum Bacillota; class Clostridia; order Lachnospirales; family Lachnospiraceae; genus Anaerostipes; species Anaerostipes faecis. Next base: position 4,828 of record NZ_CAJSYK010000006.1, read on the forward strand.
ACATTGATCAATACATTATACTGGCTTGAAAACAGGCCGTAAAAAGCAGATACTGTTGTCTCCGGCAATCCTTTATTCGTCAGCAGATGTCCAAATAAAGTAGAATCTATACTGGCACTGCAGTTATATATAAATGTACTGAAAATTACCGGGGTGATCGTAAAGAGCAGAATCTTTACAATTCGTTTGTAGGATTCGGTCTTTTTTGTTTTATCGTGCTTTATCTGTAACTTTACTTTTGGTCGATAACTTAAATAAACAATAAAGCAGAATAAAAGTCCGATCAAAACACCTGCTCCAGTACCTATGGCACTTCCTGCTGCTCCGTGTTCAGCCAATTTAAAAGCTGCTGCTTTTGTAGCATGTCCTACATAAGGCGCAACTAATACATATGCCATGACAACGCTGACCACAGCATTAAGCAGTTGTTCGATGATCTGTGATACGGAGGTAGGCACCATAGTATTGTGCCCTTGGAAATATCCCCGCAGTACACCTAAAATTCCGGAAAAGAATATTGTTGGCGACATAGTCCTTAGTGCAAAGACAGACCCCTCATTCGGAACAAGAAAAGGGGCCCCAACATATGTGAAGATGAACCCTGCACCGCCAACTACTGTCGCGTATACTAAAGCTCCATGAAACACTCTCTGTGCATTTTTATACTGTTTCATTGCAAGCCTTGATGCAATCGCTTTGGATACTGCCAGTGGAATGCTAAACGATGCTATCAGTAAAACCACACTATAGATCGTATATGCAAATCCATAGTATCCCATTCCCTGCTCGCCAATAACAGAAAATAATGGTCTTCTATACAGTAATCCAATAATTCGGCAAAGCATCTGAGCCGCAATCAATATGGTTCCTTGTACTAAAAAACTGCTCTTTTGTTTTTTCCCCATAGTTACCTCTAATCTCTCGTGTAGTGGACCAGCTGCAAGATCTCTTCCTGTTTCTCTTCCATCACCGCACGTTCTTCATCTTCCATGTGGTCATATCCAAACAGATGAAGCATACTGTGGGCGATCAAAAAGGCATATTCTCTCTCCAGGCTGTGTCCGTAAGCCTCGGCCTGTTCCTTTGCCTTGTCCATGGAAATCACAATATCACCCAGCATCAGCTCCCCTGAATCCGGGTGAAACGCTGCCGGATCTTCTTCCAGTCCGTCGAAACATCCCGGCTTTTCGTACTCGACCATCGGAAAGGAAAGAACGTCCGTGGGACGGTCAATGCCCCTTTGTTCCAGATTGATCCGATGGATCTCATTATTTCCCACGAGCATGAGATTCACTTCGCACTCAAAAGGGCATGTTACATAATCCACAGCAGCCTCAATAACTTGTCCGGCAATCATTTCACAGTCTATGCCTGCTGTTCCTTCATACTCATTCTCTAAAAAAACACTCATAACTTTACCTGTCTTTCGTTCGTTTCCGGGGAGTTTTCTCTTTTTTCTTTCGGTTTTTGCTTTCTTCATATTTATCATATGCCGTGACGATCTGCTGTACCAGAGGGTGCCGCACGACGTCCTTGTTTGTCAGCTTACATATTCCGATATCCGGAATTTTCCCAAGTACTCTTACTGCTTCTTCCAGGCCTGAAATACTGTCAAACGGGAGATCTTTCTGGGTCAGATCACCGGTAATGATCGCCTTTGATCCAAAACCGATCCTGGTTAAAAACATCTTCATCTGGGCGGGTGTCGTATTCTGTGCCTCATCCAGGACGATGTAGGAATTATCCAGTGTCCTTCCCCTCATATAAGCCAGAGGAGCTACCTCAATCAGACCCTTTTCCATGTTCTTCATAAAGGCATCTGCCCCCATGATCTCATAGAGAGCGTCATAGAGCGGCCTTAAATACGGATCTACCTTGCTCTGCAGATCCCCCGGAAGAAAACCAAGCTTCTCACCGGCTTCTATGGCCGGCCTGGTGAGGATGATGCGGTTCACTTCATCATTCTTAAATGCAGTGATGGCCATGGCCATGGCCAGATAAGTCTTTCCGGTCCCTGCCGGTCCGATTCCAAACGTGATCATCTTCTCTGAGATCTGTTCCAGATATTTTTTCTGTCCCAGTGTCTTGGCTTTCACAGGCTTTCCCTGGACGGTGTGGCAGACCACATCCTTATCCAGTTCCAGCAGATGGCCGCTTTTTTCTTCCATGGACAGGGACAAAGCGTAATTGACATTCTGTTCTGTGATAATGTTGCCTCTCCTGGAGAGTTCCAGCAGTTCCCCGATCACAGACTCCGCTTTTTTCACAGCTTCTTCGCCGCCCACCACTTTCAGCTGTCCGTCTCTTAAAATCAAGTTTACATGAAGAGTCTTTTCGATCTTCTTCATGTAAACATCAAATTGTCCAAATACATTTCCTCCATGCTCAGAAGGAAATTCCAAATCTATTTCTATTGGATTCATAGGTACTCCTCAACATTTTATTTTCTTATATTAATAGTAGTTTACCATTTGCCTCCGATCTTTTCAACATTTTGTCATACGGCAGCAGACAGAATTACTGCGGAGCAGCGGTTGTCGGCGTAATTTTTTCTACCTGTTTTTTCGTCAGAGATTTTATATTTCTGATCTTTCCAACCGGCTCCTCAACATCAATCGTCCCCTTGGCAATGTAGTCATTTCCCTGTCTCTCATATTGAATGTTGGTTTTTATCACTTTAATTCCCTTTTTCTTCTTGTCATTGACATATGCGGAGAGCCGTTTTTTCAGCTTATCCTGAGCCTGTGCTTCCGTCAAAACTCTTCTTTTGGGTTCGTATCCTTCAAACTTCTTTGTTGTGATGCCGATTGGAAAATACAGATCACCGATGTGCAGCAGTTTCTTCTCACCTAAGACGTCATAATCCCCTTTCTGCTCCTTGATCGGAAGCTTGAGCTGCCAGTTTAACAGCTGTATACTTTCCACCCGCGTACTTTTCGATATAAACTTTTTCTCATAAGTGGCAATCGGTATGGTCTCCTTGTAATCTTCTTTGATTCTCAGAATAATTTGCCCGTCGGCTTTGATCTTGCTTGTCTCGGTGACCTGATAATCGTCACTGTAATAATAGATCATTCCCGAAATGAGCGTATCTCCCCTTTTTACTTTGTCTCCCACCTGGACTAAAGGAGTGCCGCTTTTTACTGACATAGAAGTAATTGTTCCCTTTTTATTGGAAACAATATCACATGGCTTTCTGGGATTTTGTTTCGTTTTCCTGTCCAATGATTCCTTTATGTCAATATGTAATCTGGTGCCGTTGATGGAACAGGAAACCCATGCAATGCCTTCGTGGTCTTCCCGGATATGTTCCTCTAACAGGTTGCAGTCAATCTTTTTCTTATACGTCCCGATTTGATAAAAATTGCTCTTTACATATTTCAGCATATCGCTTTTGGAATACCGTTCATTTCCCGACACTGTGATCTCCCAGATAAACTGGGACATTAAAAACATCAGGACTAAGGCCATGCCGATGCCGAAGAAAAACACCTTTCGTTTCCGGTGCTCCAATAAAAAAAAGGGAAGCCCCTTTCTCCCCAGAATCCGGACTGAAGTCCCGGTTTTTTCTGCAAGTGCCAGAACAGTTTCATAGGCTCTCTTTTGTACGGAACACTGATATCCATTCCCACCCGGCTTCAGATTCCAGAGCACCAGGTTTTGTTTTGCACATAGGTTAAGAAAACGTTCCACGGAAGGACCTGATATCTCTAAAAATATACTTCCGAAAAAATACTGTATTAATCTGACCATCCTGATTCTCCTTTATGCGTATTCCAGCCGTGTGATTTCGCCGGTCACCTTCATAATTTCCATGGAATAATATTGAATGACAAGATTTGTCCCTATGATCCTCAAAACCACGTGGTTTCCCTGGACGGCGATTTGATTTTCTTCGTAAGACAGGATTCCCTTATAATTTTCAATCATCACCTGTTCATTGCCGGTTAAGGTAATAATAAAATCGCCAAAGACCACATCTCTTGGAAGGGATAAACCTTTGGCTAATGCCTCCTTTGGCTTTTTCTTCATATAGACCCTCACTATGCTTTTTGGCGCAGCAGCACACTTAAGCATCCTATCGTTGTTTTAATATATGCAAAAGAAAAGCACCGTATACCTCAAGTATACGATGCCTGCTTCTATTATTTTACTTTTCTTTTACGAGCCGCTTCAGACTTTTTCTTACGACGAACACTTGGTTTTTCGTAATGCTCTCTTTTGCGGATTTCCTGCTGAATACCTGCTTTGGCACAGTTTCTCTTAAATCTGCGAAGAGCGCTGTCTAAAGATTCATTTTCTTTAACGATAACGTTTGACATTCTTAATTCCTGACCTCCCCTCCAGCCTTATATTGTGCATTATGACTGTTTGGGCACTTTCTTGCACTAGATTATTATACCATAATTGGGATATTCGTCAATAGTTAAAATCATGTTTTTCAACGGAAAAAATGAGTTTTTATAATTGACTTTAGAGAGGATTCCAGATCTCTTTAAGAAGATGCTCGGGCACCTTTGTCTTTACCTCTTCTTCAACTGCGTAAATACAATAATTTTTTAAATCTTCTGCGGCTACCCCTGCACTTCCGGTAAAAGCCCTCGGTGCCATTCCCTGCTGCCGGCCTAAAAAGGACAGCGGTGAGTCGCTTCCAGTATCATTGACGGTGTCTTTTACCTGATATGTATATTTTACATGATAGATGTCTAAGATATCCCGGATTTCATTGAATTTCTTTACGGATCTGCCCTGATAGATCTGCTGTTTTTTCTTTAGCATATAACATTCTCCTAATATCCGAATCGTTAAATTGGTTCCACAAACTTTTCATATATTATATCATTCTTTTAATTTTCAATCAACTATTTATACAATCACAATATCATGAGTATTTTAATAGCTTTTCATTCTATTTTTTTCTAATATATGTTAATATAGTATTAATTATAAATTTATTAATCTTTATAAATAAAGATTTATGAAACAACTAGTTCATCTAAAAGAAAGGAAGGTACAAATGAAAAAATTGAAACAAATATGCAGCGTAATGTTATGCATGATTATGGTGACCGTATTTACCATAACTCCAATCCGTGCAGACGATGTAACAACACCTCCAACTACTACTATTTCAGGAACTGCTTCTATCACAGGAACCGTTTCACAATTTTCCGAGACTAAGGATGTAAAAGTTTCAATCTTCATGTCCTCAAAAATATCTCTGTCCATAAAATTCCCCGCAGTCTTTATCTGCTCCTGCGTGATTTCCTTACTTTGAATACGCCAGCCAGCAGACCAAGAGATACGAACATTAGTGCAAGCCATGTTGTCATATTCGTGCTGTCGCCGGTCTTGGGGCTGTTAGCCGTTGTCTGCTTATCTGTACTTTCCGGTTTCTTATCTGTATCCGTTGCAGACGGTTTCTTGTTATCGTCTGTTGTTGGCTTCTGTGTGTCTTTTTCCTTGACAGTCAATGTAACTTCAACATCTTTTACAGTATTGTAATTATCCGTATCTTCTGGTGTATAAGTTACTTTGAATGTATTCGTTCCAGCACTTCCAACAGAAGTTGTTGTAGCGTCCTGCCACGCAAAGCCCTCTGGAAGTGCTACGTTTGCAAGGGTCTGTCCGACAGTTGCCGTCAAGCCAGTTGGTGCTTTATAAGTCGGGTCTGCCTTGCTGATTGTAAACTCTTTCCAAGCTGTCTCCGCTCTCTTATAAGTATCGTCTTCTGCAACAGTCGCTTTCACTCGATATGTGCCAGCATTTTTTGGAGCAGTATCAATATCATTCCAATTATTACCGTCTTTGACCTGATAAGAGAATGTAACATCTCTGTTATCGCCTGTTACGATACAATCATCTTTTGATAATGAAACTGGGGTTTTATCATAAATCCTATCAAGATTAAGTGGGTTTTTGAATGTAATTGAGTTGTCAGCTTTTTCAATCCATTTAGCCTGATAAGTATGACCGGAATTATCCAACTTGTTTACCGGGGAGTTTATTATGTCAATTTCTTCCCACCCATCAAAAGTGTATCCAGATTTTACAGGAGCTGCATATTCATCAAGAGAAAACACCGTATCCTCTGGAAAAGTCCCCCCATCTGTAATAAGAAATACGTGGCTATATCCGCTATTCGTATTTAGGTTATTATGGGTACCACCAATGTTTGCAACTTGCGCTTTGTCAGAAACATATACAACAGCAGAGTTACTGCCCGTGTAGGTAGCGAAAGAGTTAGAAACAAAGGTTGTCGGGATATTTTCGGTCATGTTAAAAATGACCTTATTTCCAAAGTTGGATAATCCATACTTTCCAATACTGTTTAAAGTTTTAGGTAGTCTAATGTAGCCTGCTAAATTGCAGTTGTTAAAGCCATATTGTTTGATTTCTGTTAGCGTGTCGGGCAAGGAGATGCTTGTATTCGTGCTCCAATTTTTAACATTCTTAAATGTTTGGTCTCCTACGCTAGTAATCCCCTCAGAAATAATTACCCTGCTGACATCGTTTTGGTTCCACGGTTGTTTGCCTACTATCACATCTCCACAAGTAGATATTTCCCCAGATCCGGAAAAAGTCAAGGTGTCACCTTCAACATTGTATTCAGTCAGTCCGATTACCCGAATGGTGTAATCGGCTTGTGGTTTATTTATATAATATTCAGTAAAATCAGTACTTCCTGCACGGCAATCCGCTACCCAGTTACCATCAGCATCAAAAGCAGCGCATGCAAGAACTGCATTCTGAATATTGTCAGCATAAGTAACTGATAAAGAAACTTTTGCGTCTTTGGAAACAGTTATTTGCTGGGCGTTATCTGTATTTGTAAATTTAATCTCATTGATAACATCGCTATATTTGCTAAAACTATCAGAGTCAATTGTTACAGTAACGTTATTGCTAGTATCAGACTGTGGCACAATGCCTGTGCCGGAACCGTCATCCAGACTAGCAGGAGCAATACTACGGTTCAGATTCGTAGGTTCGCTCTCTGTTTCCGGGTTTACATCATCTTTGCCTGTAGTGTCTGTATCTTTGGTGTCGTCCGTTGTTGCACCAGTCGTATCATCTGTTGTATCAGTGTTATCTGTCATATCCGTCGTATAGTCAGCTTCATTTTCCTGCACTATAGTATCATCATTTTCCTGTGCGAAAGCAAGATTAGACTGTACGCCAATGACCATACATAAGACGAGCACGCAGGCGAGTAGGCTTTTCAATTTTTTTTGCTTCATCTTATTTCTCTCCTTTTTGATTTTTCATATTTGTGGAGGTCTTGAACCAGACAGGGCAAATCCTGCATCTCCATGAGCCGTTGTTTCTCTGGTTCGCTCTCCCGATTTCTCATTATAAGAAATCTTCGTTTTGCCGTTATCTCGTTTTCCCCCTCCCCTCAATGTAGATTATGATATTCACATCAGGATAAAAGGATTGAGTGGTCAGAAATACACACGGCACAAAAAGCAGACTTTTTGTGCCGTGTGTGTTATCATTTAGTATAGGATAATTTTGGATAAAAATTGTGGTTTTAAACTTAAATCAGTACAAAAAAACAAAGTTTAGAAGTGGTGTAGAAAGTCTGCTTTTTGTGCCGTGTGTATTTCTGACCACTCAATCCTTTTATCCTGATGTGAATATCATAATCTACATTGAGGGGAGGGGGAAAACGAGATAACGGCAAAACGAANNNCTTCGTTTTGCCGTTATCTCGTTTTCCCCCTCCCCTCAATGTAGATTATGATATTCACATCAGGATAAAAGGATTGAGTGGTCAGAAATACACACGGCACAAAAAGCAGACTTTCTACACCACTTCTAAACTTTGTTTTTTTGTACTGATTTAAGTTTAAAACCACAATTTTTATCCAAAATTATCCTATACTAAATGATAACACACACGGCACAAAAAGTCTACTTTTTATGCCATTTCTCTATGCCTTTGGTTGCTGGTAACGGGCTATCCACCTCGCAAACGTGGTGTGATGATAGATTTCTTCAAAATCCTCCGGGAAATCATGTTTTGGTCGCCCGAACTGTACGCCTTTTTCCTTTGCGATACGTATTCCCTCCGCCTGCCTTTGTTTTGTGTTTTCTCTTTCAATCTGGGCGACGTAGGAAAATATCTGTAATACCAAATCCGCTATAAATTTTCCCGTAACGCCATTGCTCCAGTATTTCATCATAATCACGTCCCAGACGGTCTATGGACTTGATATAAAGCTCGTCGCCTGCTTTCAGTTTCCTCACCAGCCTTTGATAATTCCTGCGTTCAAAATCCTTTCCCGACTGTCTGTCAATATACATCTGTTTCTTCGTCAGTCCAATTTCCTGCATGGCTTCCACCTGTCTTGCGATATTCTGGTCTTTGCTCGAAACTCGGATATGTGCGTATTTCGCCATGTTAAATTCCTCCTTTGTCTGTTATCCACAAAGGAAATTATAATCAAGGCAATATTTCAAAATATGAACAAAACAATAAACAAACGACGTACAAATCTATGAAGAAATGTACAAGAAATAAACCATACTATTTTTCCATAATCATCCTTTTTTATTGATATGAAATTATTTACTTTTTTTAGAATAGCACAATTAAAATAGTAGTTTTTTGTCCTGTCATAGATATCATACAAATTCAACTAATTCTATAATTATATTTTAAATACGCTCATAACAGTAAAAACCATGGAATGCAACCCTTTGCTGCACGTCCATGGTTTTTTAACTTAGTTCTATTTACTTCAGCTGTCCGGCCAGTTCTTCCTTCGCCTTCGCGATCGCATCATCGATTCCTTCCGGCTTCTTTCCGCCTGCCTGCGCCATATTCGGACGGCCGCCTCCGCCGCCTCCGACACATCCTGCGATGCCTTTGATCAGATTTCCCGCATGGGCTCCGGCTTTCTGTGCCCCGTCGGTAGCCATAGCCACAAGGAACACTTTTCCGCCCAGAGAAGATGCCAGAACTATGACGCCCTCCCCAAGTTTTTCTTTCAGGGAATCACCCAGCTCGCGCAGGCCGTTCATATCCACATCGGTCACTTTTGCCGCCAGAAGTTTCACTCCGTTTACTTCCTGCACCTGATCCATCACATCCCCGAGAGCATCTTTCGCCAACTTGCTCTTTAGAGACTCGTTTTCGCTGTGAAGTTCTTTCAGCTCTGCCATCAGGGCTTCCAGACGTACCATCAGTTTAGACGGGGTTGATTTTACAACCTTTGCGGCCTCCATAAGTTCTTCTTCCATCTTCTCATAATACTCAAAGACCGCTTTGTCTGTGATAGCCTCGATCCTTCGGACTCCGGCCGCAACTCCCGTCTCTGAAAGAATCTTGAATGCAGTGATGGTGCCTGTGTTAGAAACATGGGTACCTCCGCAGAGTTCCACAGAGAAATCTCCCATAGAAACGACACGCACTTCATCCCCGTATTTCTCGCCGAACAGAGCCATAGCACCGGTATTCTTGGCCTCGTCCATAGACATCAGCTTCGTCTCCACCGGCAGACTGGCAGCAATCTCCTCATTTACGATATCCTCCACCTTTTTGATCTCATCCGGTGTCATCGGAGAGAAATGAGTAAAGTCAAACCTCAAATGCTTTGCATTGTTGCTGGAACCGGCCTGTTCTACATGGCTTCCCAGCACGGTGCGCAGCGCCTTCTGCAGAAGATGGGTGGCACTGTGATTCTTCTCTGTCTGACGGCGGTTTCTCTCATTAACATTTAAAAGAACCTTCTCACCGACACTTAAATTTCCTTCATTTACATATCCTACATGTCCGAATTTTCCTCCGGAAAGCTTAATCACATCTTCCACGGCAAAAGAGGAATTTTCGCTCAGGATCACGCCCTGATCCGCTTCCTGTCCTCCGCTTGTGGCATAAAACGGCGTCCTGGAACAGATGATCGTTCCTCTCTGCCCTTCCACTAAAGAGTCCGTCAGCTCTTTATCCGTCGTCATGGCAATGATCTCTGATTCGCAGGTCAGTGAATCATATCCGACAAACTCAGAGGTCATAGCAGGGTCCAGCTGTTCATAGACTGTTGCGTCAGCTCCCATGTAGTTGGTCGTCTCCCGGGCCTCTCTCGCCTGCTTTCTCTGCTGTTCCATGGATTTCTGGAATCCTTCCTCATCTACGGAAATGCCTTTTTCCTCAAGAATCTCCTTTGTCAGATCCAGAGGGAATCCATAAGTATCATAGAGCTTAAAGGCATCCTTTCCTGCAAGCTCCTTCTTTCCTTCTTTGGACATGGCTTCTTCCATGTCCGCAAGAATCTGAAGTCCCTGGTCGATAGTCCTGTTGAACTGTTCTTCCTCTGTTGTAAGAACCTTGTAAATAAATTCTTCTTTTTCCTTCAGTTCCGGATATCCGTCTTTGGACTCTGCGATCACGGTCTTACTGAGTCCGGCCAAAAACAGATCCTTCATGCCAAGCATCCTTCCGTGTCTTGCCGCACGGCGGATCAGACGGCGCAGCACATATCCGCGGCCTTCATTGGACGGCATGACACCGTCGGAAATCATAAAGGATGCAGACCGGATATGGTCTGTAATCACTCGGATAGAAATGTCATTCTTCTCATCAGCGCCATAAGTCACGCCTGCCAGTTCACAGATCCTGTCACGGATCGCTTTGATCGTATCCACATCGAAGATAGAATCCACTTCCTGGACTACGACAGCCAGACGCTCAAGCCCCATTCCGGTATCAATATTTTTATTGTCTAATTCTTCGTAATTGCCGTTTCCGTCATTTTCAAACTGTGTGAAGACATTGTTCCATACTTCCATGTAGCGGTCGCATTCACAGCCCACCGTACAATCAGGGCTTCCGCATCCGTACTTCTCTCCCCGGTCATAATAAATCTCTGAACACGGTCCGCATGGTCCTGCACCGTGCTCCCAGAAGTTGTCCTCTTTTCCGAAACGGAAGATCCTCTCAGGAGCAATGCCGATTTCCTTCTCCCAGATCTCGAATGCCTCGTCGTCATCCAGATAGACAGAAGGATACAGACGTTCCGGATCAAGTCCCACAACCTCAGTCAAAAACTCCCATGACCAGCGGATTGCTTCCTTCTTAAAATAATCCCCGAAAGAAAAGTTTCCGAGCATCTCAAAAAATGTTCCGTGACGCGCTGTCTTTCCGACATTCTCGATATCTCCGGTACGGATACACTTCTGACAGGTCGCAACTCTGGTCTTCGGGGGCACTTCCTGGCCTGTAAAATATGGCTTTAACGGGGCCATACCTGCATTGATCAGCAAAAGACTCTTATCATTCTGAGGCACCAGAGAAAAACTCTTCATCACCAAATGATCTTTGCTCTCAAAAAAATCAAGGAACATTTTCCTTAATTCATTTACTCCATACGATTTCAAATCTCCATCCTCCTAAAAATTAATATGAAACTATTCTGCCCGGACAGATGCCTATGGTGGCAGCTTCCTTTACAGCAAAGAAAAACCTTCTGCTGCATCAGAAGGCTTTCCATTCTATCTTACACATCTTATTCCTGATCCGGTTTCTGCTCATTCTTTGCTTTCTGCTGCGCTTTCTTCTGCATCTTACCGACAGCCATCTTCTTTCCGAAAAAAACGCCTCCTACCGATACGGCAAGCAAAAAAATAAACTTGATCAGATATGTGACAAACTCTGATAAATATGCGTGCATGTCCTGCCTCCTTTATCAAACCACGGTTCTTTGGTTTGCTCATGTGGCAATTATATCAAATCGGACAGCGAATGACAATTATTTTCTTTCAATTAATTCCCTGGTCACCTCGTCCCAGGTCATACCCCGCTCTGCCATCAGGACCATCAGATGGTACAGGAAATCAGAAATCTCATACTTCATTTCCTCCACATCCGGATTTTTCGCCGCAATGACGATCTCCGTGGCTTCTTCCCCTACTTTTTTAAGGATCTTATCAATTCCCTTTTCAAATAAATAATTCGTATAGGAACCTTCCTTCGGATGCTTTTTGCGGTCCATAATCACATCGTAGACAGACTGGAACACTTCCATCGGGTTGTCATCTTTGTATTCCTTCTTTACAAGATCCGTAAAAAAGCAGGAATAGCTCCCTGTATGGCAGGCATTCCCCAACTGCTCAACCTTAGCCAAAAGTGTATCTTTGTCGCAGTCAATGGTCAAAGACTTTACATACTGATAATGTCCCGAGGTATCTCCCTTGGTCCACAGCTCATTTCTGCTGCGGCTGTAATAAGTCATGATACCGGTCTCGACGGTCTTTTCAAACGCTTCCTTTGTCATATAAGCAACCATGAGCACTTCATTGGTCTTATAATCCTGAGTTACCACGGTTAGCATTCCATCACTGTTTAATTTAAATTCATCAAAGCTCATAGAACTTTCAAATGTGTTGACGCCGAATTTTGCAGCCCTGCACTCGTGTTTCAGTTCCATGACTCCAAACGTCTCTCTGGATGCCACCGCCAAATCGTCGGCACCGGTAAGTTCTAAGATGCGGACAGCTTCTTTCGGATCTGAAATGCTCACCATCACCGGAAGGCCAGATACTTCTTTAATTTCTTTGATCAGGGATGCAAATGTTTCATACCCTTTGTCTGCCAGCAAAAGCAGTTCTCCAGCTCCGAGCCTCGCCATTTCCTTCGCAAATGATACCGGTTCTTCCTGGCTTTCCAGATCCACGGACACGATGATCTGATCCTTTCCGAACCGGTCCCCGGCCTTTTTAACGATTTCCTTGTCCACAAGGACTGTTTTTCCAAGGCAGACCTTATCGGCTCCGGCATAAAGAATCTTCTTCACGTCTTCCAGGTCTTCAATGCCTCCTCCGGCATAAAGCGGGATGTCAATATCCTTTGCAATCTCTTTCACTGTCTCCGCAGTTATTTTCTCGTCGTAATAGCTGACGGCATCTGCACCTGAATGATCGTATGCCTTTGCCGCTTCTGCAAGCTTTTCCCCATAAATGCAGGGAATGATTTTTTTCTGTCGTTCCATCTATAATGCCCCTTTCGTGGAAAGCACATCCGCAATCCGCGGGTCCATACCGGTTGCCTCGTCCAATGCCTTTGCAAATGCCTTAAATGCCGCCTCCATCAGATGATGGTTATTGGTGCCGGAGAGCTGCCTGATATGCAGATTCATGGCACCGGCATAAGATACCGCATAGAAAAATTCCCGGACCATCTCCGTGTCAAATCCTCCGACCCTGTCCGCAGTAAAGCTAAGGTCCGTGTCAAAATACGGCCTTCCGGATAAATCCAGACCGCACAGCACGAGAGTTTCGTCCATCGGCAGTACAAAGGAGCCATACCGTTTGATGCCCTTTTTATCTCCTGCCGCCTGTTTGATCGCTTCACCAAGAACGATCCCCGTGTCTTCAATGGTGTGATGGCTGTCCACATGCAGGTCGCCGTCCACCTTCACTCTCAGGTCAAAAAAACCATGCTTTGCAAAACTGATCAGCATGTGGTCAAAAAAACCGATCCCTGTGTCCACCTCAGAGGCTCCCCTGCCGTCCAGGTCGATAAACAGTTTAATCTTCGTTTCACTTGTGTTCCGGATAATTTCCGCGCTGCGACTCATATTGCTTCCTTTCTCTATTCGTTTTCAAATCTCACTTTAATAGAATTGGCATGGGCTGTCAATTCTTCCTGCTCTGCAAATGTTTCGATATCTTTGTGGACCGGTTTAAGAGCCTCTCTCGAATAATAAATCACACTGGATTTCTTGATAAAATCGTCCACACTCAGTGGTGAGAAAAACCTTGCTGTTCCGTTGGTGGGGAGTACATGGTTCGGGCCTGCAAAATAATCCCCCAGCGGCTCACAGCTGTACTGTCCGACAAAGATTGCCCCCGCGTTTTCGATCCTTGTCATGACATCAAACGGATTTTCCATCATGATCTCCAGGTGCTCTGAGGCGATAGAATTTGCCGCGTCCACTGCTTCTTTTAAATCTTTGGCGATTAAAATATATCCGAAAGAATCCAGAGATTTTTCCATGATCTCCGTTCTTGAGAGCTTTTTCAGGAATCCATCCACTTCTTCAGAAACCTGTTTTGCCAGTGTCTCACTCGTCGTCACCAGGATAGCGCTGGCCATCTCATCATGTTCTGCCTGGGATAACAGGTCCGCGGCCACATACCGGGGATTGGCGCTGTCATCGGCCAGCACGAGGATCTCGCTCGGTCCCGCGATGGAGTCGATACTCACATTGCCGTACACTGCTTTTTTCGCCAGAGCCACGTAGATATTCCCCGGTCCCACGATCTTGTCTACCTTCGGGATTGACTCTGTGCCGAAAGCCAGAGCCGCTATTGCCTGGGCGCCCCCTGCTTTGTATACCTTTTCGGCTCCGGCTTCTTTGGCCGCCACGAGAGTATTCGGATTGACCTTTCCGTCCCTGCCCGGAGGTGTCACCATGATGATTTCTTTCACTCCTGCCACATGAGCCGGCACAACGTTCATGAGCACAGAAGACGGATAGACCGCCTTTCCTCCCGGCACATACACTCCGCACCTGGCAAGTGGAGTCACCTTCTGTCCAAGTAAAATGCCGTTCTTTTGTGTGTCAAACCAGCTGTTCTGCTTCTGCTTTTGATGGAAGTCCCGGATATTGACGATAGCCTTTCTGATGATGTCAAGAAGCTTTGGCTCTACTTTTTCATACGCTTCCTCGATCTCAGCCTCCGTCACCAGCACAGTGTCTGCCGTAAGCTTTGTTCCGTCAAACTTCTCGGTGTACTCAAACACCGCCTCATCGCCTCTGGCTTTTACATCATTGACGATGGCATTTACCTGCTCTTCGTACCCCTCGTAGTGATTCGGGCTTCTCTTCAGCAGATCGTTTAAAATATCCGCAATAGAATCTTCATTTACTTTTACAATTCTCATGGCACTACCCCTGTTTCTTCTCGTCTAACAACTTCTTTAATGCAGTCACAATTTTACTGATCCTCTCCTGCTCCATTCTCTGACTCACCTGGTTTACGACCATCCTTGCAGAGAGCGGACAGATCTTTTCCAGCACTTCCAGTCCGTTCTCCCTTAGTGTAGACCCCGTCTCCACGATATCCACAATAACCTCTGAAAGGCCGACGATCGGTGCCAGTTCCACGGAACCGTTGAGCTTTACGATCTCCACGGTCTGGAGTTTTTTATTATAGAAATACTCTTTCGCGATATTCGGATATTTGGACGCCACCCGGATCAGCTGACTGCCGTTTAAATACTTTTTGGCTTCTTTCGGCCCGCAAACGCACATCCTGCATTTACCGAATCCAAGGTCCAGCACCTCGTAAAGATTCCGTCCTTCTTCCAGGATCGTATCCTTTCCGACCACCCCGATGTCTGCTGCCCCGTATTCCACGTAAGTAGGCACATCGCTGGCCTTGGAGAGGAAAAATTTAAGCTTCAGATCTTCGTTTACAAAAATCAGTTTTCTTGTTTTTTCATCCTTCATCTCTTCGCAGGTAATCCCTATCTGTTCCAGCAAAGATAATGTCTTCTTGGCAAGCCTTCCTTTTGCCAATGCAAATGTTATATATCTCATCTCACTGCCCTTTCGTTAAATCCCTGACGGTATCCCCGGTTTCATAGTACAAAACGCATCCGATCCGGTGATCCGAAGACATGGTCATATAATCTTCCAGATTCCTGTCCTTCTTTTCCAGTATGACTGTCTTTCCTTCTTTCCGATAGCCCACAGCTGCCGGGATGGCGGCTTCCATGGCCTCCTCTTCATAGACGATCAGCATGTCTGTGAAATCGGCCTCCATTTGGATCTTCTGGCGTTCCAGCGCCATCATCAGGCTGTCTAGCACGATGGCAAAACCGATGGACGGTGCTTTCTTTCCGAACTGTTCGATCAGGTTGTCGTAACGGCCTCCTTTTAAAACTGCGTCTCCGGTTCCGTAGGTATATGCCTTAAAAATAACCCCGGTGTAGTAATTATGACGGCTCAGCATGCCCAGATCAAAGCTTATGTACTGCTCCAGCCCGTACACCTTAAGCATCCGGTAAACTTTTCTCAGCTTCCGGATGGCTCTCTTTGATGTCTCATTAGACACAAGGGCATCGGCCTTATCTAAGATGTCTACATCGCCGTTGAGCTCATTGAACTGGACAAAAACATCTTTTACGGCCTGGGGAATATCTAGGCTTTCCACAAATTCGATCAGGCCGAAGAAATTTTTATTGATGATCAGCTCTCTTAACTGCTCTTTTACGTCTTCATCTTCTATACACTCTACGAGTCCCTGGAAATACTCGACCTGGCCAATGGTCAGCCGGAAATCTTTCAGTCCGGCATTCAGGCAGCAGTCGAGCGCCATGGCGATGATCTCTCCGTCTCCGTGGCTGGAAGGATCATTGATGAGCTCTGCGCCCATCTGGCAGGTTTCCTTTAGTTTCAGCTGATAGCTGGAATTATTCAAAAAGACATTCCCGGTATAGGCAAACCGCAGATTCCGTTCCTCACTGTCATAATACTTTGCCACGCACCGTGCCACAGAAGGCGTGATGTCCGGCCGCAGGACCAGGGTATTTCCCTCCCGGTCAAAAAATTTGTACATCTCTTTAGAGGAAACAGTTCCTTTCTCACTGTTAAATATATCGAAAAATTCAAAAGTTGGGGTTATGATATTCTCATAGCCGTAGAGGGCAAATACATGATTTAATTTATCCTTTAACCTGAGTCTCTTTTTACATTCCAATCCGTATATATCCCTTACTCCTTCCGGCGTATGGACCCTCTTCTGATTCATAATTCTTCTCCTTCTTCACTTCAATACACTAAAGTGGTAATTCACTACCATGTTAAATACTTTAGTTATCATACCAGTCTATCTTTTCGTTGTCAACCGTTTTACATATCTCTGTCCGCGAAATCTTCCTCCATATGGCTGCTTGCGCCGTACATATCGCGTCCCACAACCCGTTTTGCGATCCGTTCTTCCTCGATCCACCGGCTCAGAAGATCCTTTACCCTTCTGGAATCAGCAATATTTTTAAGTTCAATTACCGGGTTTGAGGCATCCCTTGTGGTAAGGCGGATCGTCCCGGTGCCGAAAATGCGGTTTCCGAAAGTTTTCTCATAGGAGACATCCATGACTCTGTATAAGAGGCATTCTTCCTCATGTGTTGACAAAAGCCCTGTCTGCGTATATAATCTTTGGTTCTCAACTCTGTATTTTGTAAAGGTAATCGGCCACCACAGCAGATGACTGCGGTCTGACCATGTTTTATTTTGTTCATCTATCATTGGCTCGGTCCTCCATATTCTGAAAATTACCTTTCCATTATACCTGCATTAACGGCAAAAAATCAACCAAAACAGGGCGCGGCGTGATATAATACGATTAACTAAAAAATGGAGGTGCAGCTATGGCATTTGACGGATTTGTCATTTCAAATATCGTAAACGAACTAAATGAAAAAATATTAAACGGAAGAATTTATAAGATTTACCAGCCTGAGGCCGATGAGATCACCCTGGTGATCAAACAGAACCGGGAAAATTTAAGGCTCCATCTTTCTGCCAGTCCGGGCCTGCCGATCGTCTATCTGTCGGATCAGGGCAAACAGAACCCGATACAGGCCCCAAACTTTTGTATGCTGCTGCGAAAGCATCTGAGCAACGGCCGTATCGTCTCCGTAGAACAGCCGGGCTATGAGAGGATCATCGAGATCACCGTGGAACATCTGGACGAATTAGGCGATGTATGCCAAAAGAAACTGGTCATCGAACTGATGGGCAAGCACAGCAACTTAATCTTCGTGGGACAGGACGGAATGATCCTCGACAGCATAAGACACGTGGGGGCCAACATGAGCTCCAAACGGCAGGTCCTGCCCGGCATGGCTTACTCTATGCCTCCCACACAGCATAAAAAGGATATAGATTCTTTGACTCTGGAAGACTTTTTAGCCGGGATCAAGCCAAAACCTGTACCAGTCACCAAGGCACTTTACTCGTCCATCACAGGCATGAGTTCGTTTTTGGCAAATGAGATCTGCTACCGCGCTGGAGTCGACGGCAGCCAGTCCACAGATTCCCTCACGCAGGACCAGTGCTCCGGTCTCTACTCCCAGCTGAAAAAACTGGCTGTTTCCGTGGAAAAACACGAATATGTGCCCAATATTATTTATCAAAACGGGGAACCGAAAGAATTTTCCTGTTTTCCGATGACGTCTTATGAGACATCTTATGAAGTGAAAGTCTTTCCCACCATCAGCGATGTCCTGGTCATCTATTACTCTGAGAAGGAAAAATATGCGAGAATGAAACAGAAGTCTGCCGATCTGAGAAAAATTGTCCAGACGTCCATCGAACGCACGAGCAAAAAATATGATCTGCAGAGAAAGCAGCTGCTCGACACGGAGAAAAGAGATAAATATAAAACATATGGGGAATTAATTCAGGCATATGGATACGGCCTTGAACCTGAATCCAAATCCCTCACGTGCCTGAACTATTACACCAATAAAGAAGTCACCATCCCTCTTGACCCTTTCAAGACTCCTCAGGAGAACGCGCAGAAGTACTTTACCAAATATAATAAACTGAAACGGACCTATGAAGCTCTCTCCGAGCTTACGGTTGAGACAAAGGATGATCTGATGCATCTGGAATCGATCGCATCTTCCCTGAATCTTGCAGAGAACGAACAGGATCTTTCCTCCATCAAACAGGAACTCTCAGATTATGGATATTTGAAAAAGCGCGGTTCAAAAGGGGCTAAAAAACCGACGAAGTCAAAGCCTCTCCACTTTTTGTCCTCCGATGGATTCCATATGTATGTAGGCAAAAATAATTATCAGAATGATGAGCTGACATTTAAATTTGCCAACGGCGGCGACTGGTGGTTTCACGCAAAAAATATGCCTGGCTCTCACGTCATCGTGAAAAAAGAGCAGGCAGATACTCTGCCGGATGCTACTTTTGAAGAGGCCGGGCGGCTTGCCGCTTTTTACTCCAGCGGCCGTCAGGCGCCAAAAGTAGAAGTCGACTATGTACAGAGGAAGGAATTGAAAAAACCGCCGAAAGCAAAGCCTGGATTTGTTATTTACCATACGAATTATTCTATGATGTGCGTCCCGGATATCTCAGGCATCAAAGAACAGTAACCTATAAAGCATTCTGGCGGTTATCCTCTTGATTTAAGAGGCGTTCATGTGATATTCCAGCCTGAGTTTATCTGCGATCAGCGCAATGAATTCAGAATTTGTCGGCTTCCCTTTGCCGGCACTGATCGTATATCCGAACATCTCTTCCAGCAGCTCGATCTTTCCTCTGCTCCATGCCACTTCAATGGCGTGGCGGATAGCTCTTTCCACACTGCTGGAAGTAGTTTTATATTTCTGTGCAATCGTTGGGTATAGCAGCTTTGTTATGTAGTTCATCATGTTGACGTCATGGATCGCCATGATGATGCCTTCCCTAATGTACTGGTATCCTTTGATATGAGCAGGAATCCCCAGATCTCTGATGATCTTTGTCACATCTTTCTGGATATCATATTCTGTAAACGTTTTTTTGACCGGCTCGCTTTTCACCTCAAATGTCTTTTGGTAGTTATTATTTACTCTTTTCATTCTCATCATCTGATTGATCCTGTCCATTAAGACATTCGTATGAAACGGCTTCATCATACAGTAGTCGACACCCATAAGGCTGATACACTCGATCAGTCTCTGATTGCCGATGGAGGTAATTGCAATAAAAGAAGGTATCTTGTCGTCGTCCATCGTCCCGTTACACTGTTCAATCACACCCAGTCCGTCTAAAACCGGAAGGACAATATCGATCACTACCACATCGGGCTCATTTTCCTTAATCAGCTTTACTGCGGAAGCACCGTCATAAGCCACTCCCACTACCTGCATTTCATTTTCCATTTCTCTGCAAAGTTCCTTAGCCTCATTTTGACTGCTGACGGCGATCAAAATTTTTCGTTTATCATACATTATGTATACCTCTCCATCCAAATCTAACCATTCTAAGAGAGAAATATATCAAGCATATTCCCCTTTGTCAATCGCATAATCAAACAATATTTACTATCTTCCATCATTTTCAGACATTTTTTGCGACACGATTCGATCTCCGTATTCAAGTCTGATTTTATCTGCAATCAGTGCAATAAATTCTGAATTTGTCGGTTTGCCTTTCCCTGCATGGACTGTATATCCGAACAGAGCATCGATCGTATCCATTTTTCCGCGTCCCCAGGCTACCTCGATGGCATGGCGGATCGCCCGTTCCACTCTACTAGATGTAGTACCAAACTGTTTGGCAATTGTTGGATATAGTTGTTTCGTTATGGAGTTCAGAATATCCATGTCGTAGATGGCCAGCATGATTGAATCTCTCAAATATTGATAGCCCTTAATGTGAGCCGGCACACCTATTTCATGGATAATGTTTGTGATAATGATCTCCAGCTGGTTCTTATTCAGACCTTCCTGCTCCTTTAATGCGACAAAAGGCTTCTGTACTTTTTTGTCTAATTTTGCTTGTTTTATTTTTCGGATTACCATTTCCGAATCAAATGGTTTGAGGATAAAGTAAGATGCACCCAACTCCATCGCTTCTTCGGCAACACTTTCCTGACCCATGGCAGTCACCATAATCACCGTCGGCTGTTTTTCCAGTCTCTCATCGCGAAGCTTTTCCAACACCCCGATTCCATCAAGCTTCGGCATGATAATATCCAAAAGAACAACGTCCGGCTTTTTCTCTTTGATAATCTCCACGGCAGCTTCCCCGTTGCCGGCACTTCCGATGACCTCAATCTCCTGATCTAAGTTTAAAAGCTGAGTCATCATACTGACCATTTTCTGATTATCATCCGCGATTGCCACATTAATTTTGCTCATGTTAAGTCCTCCGATTCTGTTTTTATTTACAATATAATTATATATTTTTGCAAACTTTACAAACACCCCTTATCCTTCGCAAGTTTTTTGTAAATAACAGCAAAATCATCTTATTTAGAGGAATTCAGCATGTTTTCAATGAAGGTTGCGTACCCTTTTGTCGAATCATCCACAAACACATGGGTTACCGCACCTATAATGTGGTTATTCTGAATGATAGGAGTCCCGCTCATTCCCTGAACGATACCATTCGTCAGCCTTAACAGTTTTGGATCTGTAATCTCAATCTCCATCCCTTTCAACACATCATGGTTGGATTGATCCACACTTTTGATCTCAATGTCATAGGTCTCTCTCCTGCCGCTGATGCAGCTTATGATCTGCGCTTTACCTTTCTTCACTGATTGTTTATAGCCGATTCGGTAAGCCTTGTCTTTCTTATCCGACTGAGTCGTACCGTAAATACCGTATTTGGTATTCTTGCGGATGGTTCCCAGAAGATTTGCCTCCTTGTAAAAAATGCTTCCGACTATTTCTCCAGGAGATCCAGATTTCCCCTTCTGAATTGTGTCAATCTGCGGAGACAGCAGGTATCCGCCCTTGATGTCCATCAGCTTTCCGGTATCCATATCACAGATACCGTGTCCTAATCCTCCGAATTCGTTTCCGGCCACATAAGTCATAGTTCCAATGCCCTGTGTATTATCCCTGACCCAGGCGCCGATCTTGTACTGGCTGTCTGTGACAGACTGAACAGGCTTGACTTTAATCTTTGTTTTTTTATGGTTCCGGATCACTTCCAGGGTGACTTCCTTTCCGTTGCATTCGTTGATCTTTTTCATAAAATCAACCTTCGTTTCAACCTTTGAACCATTCACTGACAGAATATAGTCACCCTGATATAGTTTATTGGAGCTTGGGGAATGGTTTCCTCCGTCCACTCCGGTGATCATATCTGTTTCCAGCACAAGGATCCCATTGGTCTCTACATAGATGCCGACAATCTTTCCGCTGGGCACCAGTGTTTTTTGTTTGACGACATTCACCTTAATGTCCTTTAAAGGTATGGCGCCGAACAGCTTTGCTTTGATCTCATCCTGCCCCACCGAATCTTTGGTTAGCACGAACGGCCGGTTCAGTTTGATCTTCTGATCCTTGACAGTCCCGACGGCCGGCACGTCATACTTTAAACAGGCTTTTTCTCCCATGGTCAGCTCAATAGAATTGGGCAGTACATTTCTGCAGTATTTGAAATATACGGCACAGATTCCTACGATGTTTATGACAAACAGAGCAATGAGAAGTTTGCGGTAGTAGTATTTTCTCATGGTTTCCTCCTAAACAGATTAAATCATAAATGATTTAAAAAAGGACGTACGCTTTTATGCGATACATCCTTTTTATTATGTCTGAAACCTAAGAAAAGCACTCAGTATAATTTTGCGTCATTTGCTAAACTTTTCATTTCTTCTGAATTTTTTAAGACGGCCTCCGTAATGTCGTCGCCGTTGATCATACGGCTTAATTCCCTGAGAGAATCCGCCTCTGTGAGCTTTTGTATGGTCGTTGTCGTCTTCTTTTTATCTGCACGTTTTTCAATATAGTAGTGTGAATCTGCCATGGCCGCAATCTGGGGAAGATGAGTGATCGCCAGTACCTGATGGTCTTTTGCGATGACAGCCATTTTCCTGGCAACCTTGTTGGCTGTCTCACCGCTGATTCCCGTGTCGATTTCGTCAAAAATCAACGTTCCTACACGGTCCACATCCGCGAGGACAGATTTCACGGCAAGCATGATCCTGGAAAGTTCTCCGCCGGATGCCACATCCGCGATAGGCCTCACCGGAAGTCCCGGATTTGTGGAAATCATGAAGGATACCTTATCGATCCCATCGGCATGAACTCCTTCGGCCCCCGATACCTGAATCTGAAAGCGGACAGAGAGAAAATTAAGCTCCGAGAGCGCCTTAAAAATCTGCTGTTCCAATATTTTTGCGGCTTTTTTCCGCTCTTTTGAAAGCTTTTGGGCCGCCTGATAAAATGCCTTTTCGGCTTTGGCTATGTTCTCCATGAGACATTCTTTTTCTTCCTCATAGTGTTCATAAGTTATAAGTTTCTCCTCAGCATGCTGCCGGTAGTTTATGACATCCTGAATGGTCCTTCCATACTTGTCTTTCAGTCCGTTAATGAGGTTTAATCTGTCTTCTGTCTTCGAGAACTCCTGAGGGTCATATTCCATCGACGATATATATTCTGAGACCTGCTGGTTAAACCCATTAATAATATCTTCTGCCTGAAGAAGCTGCTCGTAGGAATCTGTCAGCCCGGAATCCAGGTTCACGATCCCCTGAAGCTCTTTTAAGGCACTTGAAAGCAGAGTTCCTACGGAAACCTCGGCTTCGTTTCCGGTACATTCATAAGCCTTTTTTACGCCCTCCATAATCTCCTGGCTGTGGATCATTTTTTGATAAGCGTCTTCCAGAAGTTCATCTTCATTTTTTACGAGATGTGCTTCCTCTATTTCCTGGATCTCGTGTTTTAAAAAGCTTATCTCCCGGAGTCTCTGGGCTTCATCTGTTTCAAAATCTCCTCTTCGGTTCAGAAGTTTCTGCAGTGCCTCAAATGTTCTCTTTGTGTCTTTCCTATATTGTTTCCCATTTTGGCTTAAAAAATGGTCTAAAATTGATTTGTGATTTTTTTCATTTAAAAGGGACTGGTGTTCCTGCTGCCCATGAAGGTTCATGAGCCTATCTGAAACCTCCTGAAGGGTCTTTAACGTCACCGTACAGTCATTGATGCGGTTTACATTCCGCTTCTCCGATATCACCCTCCTGACCAGGATCATGCCGTCCTCTGCGGGAAGGTCCCTTTGTTTCAAATCGTTTAAAATTTCTTCATCTTCCGTGTAAAATAAAAGTTCAATCAGTGCCTCATTGCTCCCCGGCCTGATCATATCCCTCGAAACCTTTTTCCCCAGGGCACTTTCAATAGAGCCGATAATGATCGACTTCCCCGCCCCCGTCTCACCGGTCAGTATGTTTAAGTGCTCGTCAAAATGGATCTCGATCTCATCAATCAAAGCTAAATTTTTTACATGCAGACTCTGTAACATAATTCACCTACTTATCACTTGTGCTCTCCATCATCAGACGGATCTCCCTGATGACGTCATCGCCCTTTTCCTGCTCTCTTACGGCACAAAAAATCGTGTCGTCTCCGGCGATGGACCCCATGAGTCCGGGAAGATCCAGATCATCCAGCGCTGCGGCACAGGCCATTGCCATGCCTGAAGCCGTCTTGATGACCAGCAGATTGCCGGATGTCTCCATGGAAACAATAGCGTCATTTAAAATTCTCTGATAGGACTTTGCCACTTCTTTTTCCCTGGCACTCAAAAGCCCGTATGCCTGCCTTCCGTCCGGCAGAGGAATCTTCGTAAGCTCCAGTTCCCTGATATCCCTGGAAACCGTCGCCTGGGTCGTACTGAATCCCTGGCCATTCAGCAGGCTGGTCAGTTCTTCCTGTGTCTCGACCGGCTGCTTTGCGATCAGTTCGATGATCGCCTGCTGTCTCTTTTTTTTCATGCTTTCCCACCAACTTTCACCCGAAGCGTATGATAAAAACTATTTTCCTGCACCTTGACAACCTTAGCAACTTTCCGGGACTTATGAATCTTTATGATATCTCCCGGATTCAGGCGCTCCGCCACCTGGCCGTCGAAAGTTACAAGCGCTTCCTCAAGCTGAGTTTTTCTGACCTTCTGGATATGGATCTCAATGGTATCCCACTCGCCGAGGACAATGCTCTTTGCCTGGAGAGAATGGGGACAGACCGGTGTGATCAGAATGACATTTGCCTCCGGATTGACAATCGGGCCTCCTGCCGAGAGATTATATCCCGTGGACCCGGTAGGGGTTGAGATGATGACTCCGTCTGCCGCATACACATCTAATAATTCTCCGTTGACAATGATCTTAAATGAAATGATCCGTGAAAAACCGCTTCTCGTAATGACGATGTCGTTGAGGGCAGACAGCCGATAGCATGAGATGTCCCGGTGGTAAATACATCCCTCCAGCATCATCCTCTCCTCGATATGAAAATGGTCATTGAGCAGATCATCGATCCCCTCCGACAGATGAGACATTTCAATCTCCGTTAAAAATCCCAGGGTGCCCAGATTCACTCCCACCACCGGGAGGTCATGAGGTGCTATGAGGCGGGATGCATGCAGCATCGTCCCGTCTCCGCCGAGTACAATGACACATTCCACTTCCCCGGGAATATTGGAATAGGACTGGGTATCTTCCGTAAAATCTTTTCTCAAAAAAGCGGCTCCGCCTTTTGACTCAATGTACTCCCTTATCTTGTTGGATATGGAAAATCCCGGGTCTTTCACTTCATTGGTCATAATCAAAAAATTCTTCATCGTCTTCCTTCTTCTGCTATTTTGCCCTCTCCAGATCACCGTGAGATGCCGCTACCACTTTCGGTATCTCGTCTCTCAGGTTGTTCTCGTGCTGCTTTTCTTCGGTCTTCTTCATATGAAGAAGATATTCGATGTTTCCCTCCGGACCTTTGATCGGAGAGTAATCAAGATGTAACAGTTCAAATCCATTGCTGCTGGCAAAATCCGTGATTTTTTCTATGACTTCCTCGTGGACGGCCGGATCTCTCACAACGCCTTTTTTCCCGACTTTTTCTCTGCCTGCTTCAAACTGCGGTTTGATCAGAGCGGTTACTTCCCCTCCGTTTTCCAAAATTCCATAGACGGCGGGAAGAATTTTGGTCAGGGAGATAAAAGACACATCGATGGAGACAAAACCCGCTGGCTCCTCTATGTCTTCCGGTGTCACATAGCGCATGTTTGTTCTCTCCATGCACACGACCCTCTCGTCATTTCTCAGGCCCCAGTCCAGCTGTCCATGCCCCACGTCTACGGAATATACCTTTTTGGCACCGTTTAAGAGCATGCAGTGAGTAAAACCTCCAGTAGACGCTCCAACATCCATGCATACCCTGTCCGTAAGCTGAATATCGAACTGTTTCATTGCCTTTTCGAGCTTCAGTCCTCCTCGGCTGACATACTTTAAGGTCTTTCCTTTTATTTCGATGGGAAGTTCTTCTTTGACCATAGTGCCGGCCTTGTCTTCCCTCTGTCCGTCTACAAAAACTACACCCGACATGATGATCGCCTTTGCTTTTTCCCTGGATGCCGCCAGCCCCTTTTTCACCAGCAGGACATCTAATCGTTCTTTCATGCTTTATCTCCAATCCAACCTTTGATTTTTTCTGTCATCGTATCACTGTCGATGCCAAGCATTTTCCTGAGCTGAGTTACAGAACCATGCTCCACAAATCGGTCGTCAATTCCGATATTCCGGACCCTGCCCTTGTAATCATGATTTGCCAGAATCTGTGTTACCTGCTGTCCGAATCCGCCGTTTAACACGCCCTCTTCCATTGTAACGATCAGGCGGTGTTCCTTTATGAGAGAACAGATCAGTTCTTCATCCAGAGGCTTCACAAACCTTGGATTCACGAGTGTCGGCTTATATCCTTCTTTTACGAGTTTTTCATAGACAATTGCTCCTTCTTCCATCAGATTGCCCAGCGGGAGTAGCGCGATCTCACTGCCTTGTCTGAGAATACTTCCCTTTCCCCTCATGATCGGCGTAAATTCCTCTTCAAACAGTGTGGAAGCAGTTCCTCTCGCGTATTTTACCGCCATGGGACCTTCTCCCTTTGTAAGGGCATAGGTCACCATTTCTTTTAACTCTCTGCCGTTGACCGGTGCCATAACGGTGACATTCGGGATCGACGACAGATAGGAGACATCAAAAATACCCTGATGTGTCTCTCCGTCGGCTCCTACGAGCCCGGAACGGTCTACTCCGATCAGCATCGTCAGTCTTCCGATCGCCGCATCATGAAGAATCTGGTCATAAGCTCTCTGAAGAAATGTGGAATAAACAGCTGCTGCCGGTTTCAGACCTCTGGCTGCCATTCCCGCACAGAACGCAATGGCATGCTGTTCTGCGATACCCACGTCAAAGAACCGTTCCGGAAACTGTTCCTTGAATCGTTCAAGCCCGGTTCCCTCCGGCATCGCAGCCGTGACAGCCGTGATCGTTTCATCCTTTTTTGCAAGTTCCGTCACAGTATCTGCAAAAATATCCGTGTAGGAAGGCCCTCCGGAAGACTGTGCGGACAGATTCTTTCCGGTACGCACAGAGAAAGGCCCGACTCCGTGAAATCTGGCCGGTTCCTTTTCCGCAAAGCGGTAACCCTTTCCCTTCTTTGTGACAACATGAATAATAATCGGCTCATCCAGCTGTTTTGCCCTCTCAAAGGTATCGATCAGGAGAGGTGTATTATGTCCGTCGATAGGGCCGATATAAGTGATCCCCATATCCTCAAACATCATCCCCGGAACGAACAGCTGCTTAATGGAGTCTTTGGAACGTTTCAGACCTTTGGCAATCGGCTCTCCGACTACCGGGATCTGCATCAATGATTTTTCTACGTTTCCCTTAAAATCTACATATTCTTTTTTGGACCGCACTTTATTCAGGTAGCCGGACATACCGCCTACATTTTCGGAGATAGACATCTTGTTGTCATTAAGGATGACGATTAATTTTCTCTTTTCTTCCCGAAGCCTTGCCATGTTGTTCAGCGCTTCATAGGCCATGCCTCCCGAAAGTGCTCCGTCGCCAAGCACTGCCACGATTGTTTCATCTGTGCCTTTTAAATCCCTGGCCTGCGCCAGTCCCAGGGCAACGCCGATGGAGGTTGAACTGTGTCCGCTGTGGAACGCATCGCAGTCACTTTCTGTGGGTTTTGGAAAGCCGCTCATGCCGTGGAACTGCCTCAGCGAAGCAAAGCCGTCTTTTCTGCCCGTCAGGATCTTGTGGATATACGACTGATGCCCTACATCAAATACCAGCTGATCTTTCGGAAAATCCAGAACCGTGTGAAGTGCCATTGTAAGCTCCACTGCCCCCAGATTAGAAGCCAGATGGCCTCCTGTTCTGCTGACATTCATCAGCAGGAATTTCCGGATCTCTTTGGCTAAAATCCGGTAATCTTTTCTGTCTATTTTTTTAATATCATTGGGATGATTGATCTGTTCTAACATGTCTACTCCTTTGGCAGTCCTTTTTATACATACTTCTTGAAATCTAGTAGGTTCTGTGAATCAAGTATTCTGCCAGACCTGTGAGATAACCGTCAGATGTATCATAGGTTCTCAGAATCTCCACTGCCTCCAGCGAGATCCTCTCTACATCCTTCCCGGCCTGTTCCAATCCTTTGATCGAGACATATGTGGTCTTCTGATTTTTCTCATCGCTTCCCACCGGTTTGCCGATGACTTCCTGCTGTCCTGTGATATCAAGGATGTCATCCTGGATCTGAAAGGCAAGACCGATCTTCCGTCCGCATTGTTCCATGGCTTTTACATCTTCCTGTGATGCACCGGCAAGC
The DNA here is from genome assembly GCF_910574135.1 of Anaerostipes faecis. Classification (NCBI taxonomy): domain Bacteria; kingdom Bacillati; phylum Bacillota; class Clostridia; order Lachnospirales; family Lachnospiraceae; genus Anaerostipes; species Anaerostipes faecis. The sequence continues at coordinate 33,191 of NZ_CAJSYK010000006.1, forward strand.
ACCGCCCCGATCATCATGCACGCTTCAATCAAGGCAGACGTTTTGTTGTGGTGAATAAACATGATCTGCTCCATCGTAAGCGCAGTGCCCTCCAGTTCCACGTCTGCCACCTGTCCTCCGATCATGCCGTAGATACCCGGTTTCCGGGCAAGAATCCGGATGGCCTCTGCCACTTTTGGAAGGTCTGCATCCTCTAAAACAAACGCAGCCGAAACAGTCTCAAATGCATAGTTGAGCAGGGCATCTCCCGCAAGGATCGCCATATCCTCTCCGTAGACGATATGACAGGTTTTCTGTCCCCTTCTGTAGTCGTCGTTATCCAGAGCAGGAAGATCGTCATGGATCAGGGAATAGGTATGGATCATCTCAATCGCAGCCATAAAGGGTTCAATAACTTTTCCCTTTCCCCCGAACATCTTGTAGGTTTCTTCCATCAGCATTGGTCTCAGCCGTTTCCCTCCGGCTTTCACCGTTGTGTTCATCGCCTTGAGCACTGTTTTCTGAAAGCCTTCCGGTTTCGGAAGATAATAATCCAGTATTCCTTCAATATGACTTATACGCTTTTTAAGCTCCTGATCAAACTCATTCATTGTTCTCTCCGTTTTGTTCTAAAATAATCAGCTCTTTTTCCACCTGGTCCAGAGAATCCTTACATTCTTTTAAAGTCGAAACCCCTTTTGTATAAAGTTCTACCGCGTCGGCAAGCTTTACGTCCTCCTGCTCTAAATTCTTTAATATATCGTCTAACTGGCTGAATCCTTCATCAATATTAAACTTCTTTTTTTCCATAAGTTACAACCTGATTTCCTTTCCAAAAATATCTTCTTAATTATATCATATTTGATTTGAATTGAAACCCATGAGTTTTTCTTCACTATCTTCAGTCAGCTTTTGAAATGCTTTCTTCCGATAGTGAAGAAAAACTATTGCACAATGGCGCCTCCTGTTTGAAGCATTCCTTATCCAGTAGATATTACGTCCGACATCTTCATGACTGGAGTGAGGTATTCTACGTACTGAATGGGAATCATTCGGAATCTGTCCTGTTGATCAGGGAACAAAAGAAAAGACAGGATAAATCTCCCCGTCTTCTCATCTTATATATTTTAATAAAAATTTACTGCTTTCCTGTTTCATAATACATTCTGTAAGACAGAAAAACTTTACAACTCTTGTTACTGTTTATCCATTACAACACTTTATGGAAAAGAAGAGTTCTATATTTCAATACAACTCTTGTTACTGTTTATCGTAAAGGAAACGAAAACAAAAGGAGGAAAACAAGAATTTCAATACAACTCTTGTTACTGTTTATCCTGAAAACGGATTTCAGCTTTGTAAATGCTTCATCCATTTCAATACAACTCTTGTTACTGTTTATCCAACGTTTTTATGCCGTTTCTTGTTTTTATTATAGTCAGTTTTCCTGATGAAATCAACGTTTCTTTGATTTTTTCCCAACCGATTGTATAAATTGCTAAATCACCTTTAAAATCTCCTTCTGACTCCCATTTTAAGCGGTTCTTTGACGTTTTTTGAGTTCTTGAGGTTGGGAAAACTAAGCATTTGTGAAAGACAAAGTGGGCAAGCCCTACGGGCAGGATGCACAGCTTCGCGCGCGGAACAAAAGCTGTGCATAGAAAAAATTGGTTCACGAGGTGTGTAAAGCACACTTTTGTTCTTTATTTTTCTCTCGGTATAACTTGTGTTACTTTTGTTTTTATAGATCCGTCGGAGATGGTAATCTGTACTTCATCACCTTTGGATATCTGAGTCGCCGATACAACCGGACGCCCGGATTGATCTGACAAATATCCATATCCGCCGATCAGTTTTGCCGTAGGGGAAAGGCCGTGAAGCCGCTGTGCATATAGTTCAAGGCGATGCTGATAACGGTTCCGCAAAAAATCCATCCTCTTTGTCAGGCGGTCTTCTAATTCTGCAAGCGTCATCCTCTGCTCCTGCAATTGAAGCTTCGGATCAAAACTGCGCAGTTTTCCGCTGTACTGTTCCAGACGGAGTTCATAATTTCTCAGAATATGGCGGATCTGTACAGAAAGACTTCTTTTCCTTGCGTCAATCGCATCCAGCGTCTCCCTTAAATCCGGAACTGCAAGTTCACACGCCGCCGTGGGTGTGGCTGCCCTTAGATCTGCAGCATAATCTGCGATGGTGGTATCCACTTCATGGCCTGTCCCGGAAATAATTGGCGTTTTGGCCGCATAAATGGCCCTGGCGACCATCTCTTCGTTGAATGCCCAAAGATCCTCGATCGATCCGCCTCCGCGGCCGATGATGATCGTATCAACCCCATAACGGTCCAGAGTCTGAATTCCTCTCACGATCGTATCTGCTGCTCCGTCGCCCTGGACCTGTGCCGGATACAGCACGAGTTGTATATATGGATTCCTCCGCTTTGCAACACTCATGATATCGTGGATGGCGGCTCCTGTCTTCGCCGTCACGATGCCGATGGTTTTAGGATTTTGGGGAATGGGCTTTTTCTTTTCGTGATCAAATAAGCCTTCCTTGTAAAGCTTATCTTTCAGCTTCTCAAACTCCACATAGAGCCGTCCGATCCCGTCCAGAGAAATCTCGTTGGCATAAAGCTGATATGTGCCGTTTCTCTCAAACACACTGATGCTTCCCGAAACAATGACCGTCTGACCGTTTTCCATCTCAAAATCCAGCCCGTTTATCCTCTGGTTGGCAAACATCACACAGGAAATCTGACTTTTATCATCCTTCAGTGAAAAGTAGATGTGCCCGGAAGAATGGTATTTGCAGTTTGAGACTTCTCCCTTGATATAAATCCGGTTCAGGGCATAATCGCTCTGAAAGATTCTTTTGATATACGCATTGATCTGCGCTACTGAAAATACTTTATTCATCTAACCAATCTTTCCAAGAACCCCATTGATAAATGAGGCGGCCTTTTCGTTGCAGTAGGTCTTGGAAAGTTCCACTGCCTCGTTGATCGCCACTTTATCCGGAATATCCTCATCAAACATTATTTCATAAACTGCAATTCTCAAAATCGTAAGCTCGGCTTTTCCAAGTCTCCTGATATCCCAGCCTTTGCTGTTTTCATTGATCCTTTGGTCGATTTCTTCAAGACGGGAAAGCATATCGAGAGTCCTTGTCTTTATGTAGTCTTTCTCTTTGTTCCTGAAAAAATCATTATTTGCGAAATACAGGTCCGCCTGCGCTTCAAACTCCTCGCTTGTGTGAAAATCGATGGAAAAGCACAGACGGAACATCTGCTCTCTTAATTTACTCCTTGTCATCATACGGTCCTTTCTCTACACAGTAAGAACGGAACTGCTTTTCACAGCTCCGCATCTTTTGATTATTCTTCTTCCAGCGCTACGCCGGCAATTCTTACGTTGACTTCGTCGATGGTCAGGCCTGTCATATTTTCTATGGCTGTCTTGACCTTCTCCTGCACTTTCTTTGAAATCTGTGCAATGCTGACCCCATAATCCAGTTCGATGGCCAGATCGACACTGACATGGCTTCCCTCCACGTTGACGCGGACACCTTTGGAAAGCTTCTTCATGCCCAGCTTGCTCACAAGCTCGTTGGTGATATTGCCGCACATGCCTGCCACGCCTTTGACTTCTGTCGCCGCAAGACCCGCGATGATCGCGATCACTTCGTCCGCGATCTTCACTTCTCCGAGCAGCCCTTTTTCCTGAATCTTGTAACCACTACTTTTATTCTCCATAAAAAGCCTCCTGCTGATTGCTTCTAAAAACTTTTTCTTCTGTTTTATAATTCTTCATATACAGTATGTTAATTATACCAAAACTTATCGATGTTATGCAAGAAAAAAGAAAGTGTGCAAATCCCTGTCCCCGGAATTTACACACAAAGCCTTTAATCTTCTGTTTTTATCGATGTGATCACGACATTTTCCAGCTTGCATCCCGTCTTTCTCGTAACGATATCTTCAATCTGGCTTCTCTCCACTTTGGAGACATCTTTCAGGTTCACCAGGACATCCACGTTTCCGTTTTGAATGGTCACGATGGAATTTAAAAATCCCTTGGCGCCCAGAAGGTTTTCGGTAGCCGTCTCCATCTCCATCTGTTCTGCCAGGGTAGCAAGCTTATCCACCGCATCCTGTTTGACACTGTCCTTGACTGTCTTGTCTTTGATGATTTCTTCCAAAGTGTCCTTTGCCTTGCTGTGGGTCTGTTCTCTCTCAAGCTTCGCCTTTGCCACGTAATTTCCCACCTGGGCGTTAGTGAGCACTGCTTCCCCCACATCCGTGATGTCATCTTTTGCCTGACTCTGGGAGGCATTTTTTGCCGTGTTGCTTACAGTCTTTGCTTTGTCCTTTGTTGTAGTAATGTACTGACCCGTATAATTTACATAGCCCGCGACCGCTATAATAACAGCCAGAGTTGTGATGATTAACTGATTTTTTTTCACGATTTTCTTCATTTCCTAGTCCTCCATTTTTAACACCTTTATTTTATAAGATGAAATGTGAAACAACACACTCACCGCATCGACGATATTCTGGTTGACAATATCGCTTCCTCCGCCTTGTGCGACCACTACAACTCCTTCCACTTCAGGTTCTACTTCCTTCACTATGTAAGGGACCTTCTCCCCGTTTTTATCAATCAAAACGGTCTCCTCATCTTCCTTCACCGTTTTTTCGTCCTTTTTTGTGCTCTCTTCATAAGGTGTATCCTTGTTGACGACCGACTCCTTTGAAGATTTCAGAGTGATCATCACTTTTACTTTTCCCACGCCTTCCACATTTTTCAACGCTGCTACAAGCCTTTGTTCCTGCTTTTTGACATAGGCATCCGTGGATGACACGCCCTCATTGCTTTCTGAGTCTTTGGTGCTTTTGGTCGTTTTCTTCCCTGATGAAGGAAAAGAAAATACGATCAAGGCAATACCAAGAACAAAGATCAAAACAATTTTCTTTGTGCCCAGAGATTCAATTTTTTGGATCAGTTCATTTTTGTCCATCATACATTTCCTACTCACTTATATTGATATGACTCTCATCTACATTATAGAAGTTCAAAAGTATTGTTTTTACTTTCTTTGCTTCGGATTCTTCATCTCCAACCTTCACGGAAATCTCATCGATCTCCGGATCATCCTTTGTATTATCCGTATCTACTTCCACTTCTTTTGCCTGGATCTTATAGGATTGAAGGATTTTTTTTATTTTCTTCTCTTCGCGGCTTTTATAAGTCTCAAGAGCCTGGCTCCTGAAAGAAGCTTCTGTGCTGTCAGCATTCACATTGGAAAATACCGCCAGGTCTTCCGGTCCTATATTCATAACATAGGCAATCGGTCTCATCATCAGGGCCAGAAGCATAAAACCGGTCACCAGTCGGATGTAGGGCTTGTATTTATCCCCCTGGCAAAGCTGGCCTACCAGTGTCATAAGAATCAGAAAAAAAACAATCGCTTTAATATACTGCATATGCCGTCACCCCGTATAGTAATTAATATTTGTGGAAAAGGCTACGATGGCGATGGACAGAATAAACAAAATACTCAGAGTAAACACTGTCCTGAGCAGCAGTTTTCCGCTCTTGATCACCGCATCCAGAGACCCTGTGATCCGTTTGTCTGAGACCGGCTGAAGCAGAATTCCTGTCCCAATATAAGAGAGAAGAATTCCGCCGATCTGCATCAGCGGAACAAGAATAATGACACAGAGAACAAAAATACCCGCCACTCCGATGCTGTTTTTGATCACGACAGCTGACCCGATCAGAGTCGTTGTCACCGTGCTGACGCCCTGTCCCACCCCAGGAATCATGGACACACCTTTTTTTAAAATACCGTCTTTTACGGAATCTACTGCCGGCAGGAGCATGGCCTGGATCATCTGGATTCCCAGAACCACAGCCAGCAGTGCCTTTAACAGGGCTCTCACTGCCCATTCCAGTGTATCGCAGAGCCTGGAAAGCTTCTCCTCCAGCGAAATGTGATTCACGATCTTTAACACAAACAGGATTTTTACCGCCGGAAAGATCACACTCTGGACCAGAAGAGAAATGATATAGATCACAAACAGATACATCTCATACAGAGCCACCGATGTGGATACTCCCGTGGTTGCCACCACTGCGATAGAGTAAGCCGTAATCAGTCCTTTCATGAAATCAATGAGCGTAGAGATCACCTGATCCGTGATAGAATTTAAAAAGAAAAAAGAATTCGCCATCAGACCGATCAGAATCATGTAAGTGACATAAAAGGCTGTATCTCCTGTATTTCCCTGAAAGAATGCATCGGAAAAATTTTTAAACACTGCTGCGATGATCGCCACTACGATCAGCTGTTTCATAAAATTCTTATTTTCGGACAAAATCAAAAACAGCTGGTCCCCGACACTTTGCCTGACCATGGAAAAAGCGCCTTTTATATTTCCAGTTATCAGCTTTTTCACCAGTTCCTCATAAGAGAAACTGATGTTTGATTTCTCCAATGTCTTCTCCACCTGTTCAAACGAATATTCGCTCAAATCTTCCTCTTCGTTTGCTGACACCTTTGCTGTGAAGATCAGCACAAAGATAAATGCCAGCAAAATGATCCGTTGTCTCATCCCATCAGCCTTTCTAATGTCGTCAGCAGAGATTCCAGGATCGGCAGGCTGACAACCAGTATAGACAGCTTTCCCGCCATCTCCACCTGTTTTGCCATGGTTGCCTGTCCCGCATCTTTGCATATATTTGAGGCAAACTCACACAGAAAAGAAATCCCGACCAGCTTTAAAAGAATTTGTATGTAAGTTCCCGGAATTCCTGAATAAGACTCAATGGCGCCAAGTAAGTCTATGATCTTCCCCATCTCGTCCAATGCATAGATTGCCAGAAACAGGCTGGATACAAGGCCGATCACCAGGCTGTACTCCGGCCTGATGGATTTAATTTTCAACGTAAGTATACTGGCTATGATGCCAAAAAGTGCGATCTTAACCATAGGCCCGCCTCCTAAGATATGGTGAACAGTGTCTGTACACTCTCGAAAAGATCATAGATATAAGGGATTACCCATGACAGTACAAGGATCAGCCCCGCAAGGGTGATCAGAAATGCCTGTTCGTCCCTGCCCGAGTGTTTCAGTACTTGCACCAGGATCGTGACCAGAATTCCCACAGCCGCAATCCGAAAGATAATGTTTACGCTCATAAGATCCTCCTTACAATAAAATAATCACAACGAGAAGTCCAAAGGACAATCCAAGGCTCTGATATAATTTACAGTTCTTGATCACCTGGTCTTTGATCTGATACATTCTCTCCTCGATCTGCTCAATCGTAAAATCAATGGTCTTCACCTGCATGTCCTTGTCCAGATAGCCAATCGTATCTCCCATGGTGATCAATGGCTCCAGCATCTTTTTCTCCAGGACATACGGTATGAGATCCTTCTCGACAGAACTCTTCCACACTTGAGAAAATGTTTCTTCCTGGTAAGAAGAGAGTTTTTTTGATACGTCAGAGAGAAAAACAGAAAACTCGGCATTCATCTTCCCGGCTATGGTGCCGATGGCATCGGGAAGAGGCGTCAGTCCATAGCGGATCTCGCCCTGCAGAAGATATAAAAGCCTTTTTAATTCAATCCCCTGCTCCAGTCTCTTTCTTTCCCTCGACGCCCGGTAAAATCCAAGGATACCGCCGGAAATAATGACTATAGCCGCACCCAGCAGTTTAACCATAAAGCCTCACCCCCTCCTCGTCCAAAATCTCCTTGACGATTCCCGCCTTCCCCTGTTCACTCAGGACAACATAGCGTTTAAAAACTTTTCTTTCGATCATTTCCCCAACATACGGCACTTTTTTCAATTCCTCCATATCTTTGCCGTGGATCGTCGCCATCAAAGTACAGCCGCAGTAAGCACTGTACAGCATAGCGTCCACGTCCTCTTTTTTTCCAATTTCATCTACTGCTATCACATTTGGAGCCATAGAGCGTACAAGCATCATCATTCCTTCCGACTTCGGACATCCGTCCATCACATCTGTGCGGATGCCCACTTTGTTCTGCGGTACTCCCATATAAGAAGCCGCAATCTCACTGCGCTCATCCACCACACCCACAGTCTCGCCGCCGTCGGAAGCCATGCGGATCATATCCCTTAAAAGCGTTGTTTTCCCTCGCCCCGGAGGCGAAATGATCAGCACCGGGAGAAGCTGTCCATCTTTCGTGCAGTGTTCAAATATCCCCTCCGCACAGCCAATGACCTCATGGGCCACACGGATATTCAAAAAAGTGATGTGCTTCATCGTCTTGATCTCGCCGTCCTCAATAGACACTTTTCCTGCGATCCCTACCCGGTGTCCCCCTTTCACGGTCAGAAACCCCTGTCTTAACTGGTCTTCATAGGCATAAAGAGAATAATTGCTGATGTATTCCATCATCTGTTTTAGCTCTTCTCTCGTGAGAACATGTACAAAATGATGGCTGGTCGTAAGCTTCCCTGCAGTGGACAAAAAATATTCTTTATTTTCATAGCGGACGATCACAGGCTGATGGATACGCAGCCGGATTTCCTGAAGTTCTCTCGGCTTGAGACCGCTTTTCTGCATCAGCCCCCGGACAGACTTCGGGAGTATGTGGTAGATCTCACTTGTGTTTTCCATAGGACTCCCCCTTCTTCGTAAAGCTGTATAACCCTAATATATGTACCGCACAAGGTATTTAGAAGCGCAAAAAAGCACCAAGATTAAAAATTGAACCGACCCCCAAAAGTCAGACCAAAAATCTAACGATTGGAGGTCGGTCTTATTATGGCAAAATATAGCCTTTAGCTAAAAAAGAAAGTAGTTGAAGCGGTGTCATCGCGGGGAGGATGACCTGTGTCGTTTTCTCGCCATATTTCTATATATCGTTCTAAGCCTTTTAGAGCTTGATACTTGACCGTAATACAAAAATTCCGGGAAGGAGAATCTCCCTTCCCGGAAAAAACAATAAACTTTCATAAAATAGTTGACAAACCCGTCATAATACTTTCATGATTTTCAAATGGCTGTCTATTTTCAAATATGCACCGGTCAGTTTCTTTACCTCTTCTATCGTTGTTTCCGGAGAGATTTCAACCAGCTTAAATCCGTCTTCCTCCACATCAATGACAGCTAATTCTGTAATAATTCTGCGGACCTTTTTGACCGCAGTCGGCGGCAGCGTCACTTTATCCAGCAGCTTTGGTGTCCCTTTTGCCGTGTGGGTCATGGCAATGATTACTTTTTTTGCTCCTACCACCAGATCCATCGCTCCGCCCATACCGGAAACCATTTTACCCGGTACGATATGGCTTGCCAGTGTTCCTTCTTTATCCACCTGCAAGGCTCCAAGAATCGTTATATCCACATGTCCTCCTCGGATAATCCCGAAGGATGTACTGCTGTCAAAGAAGGAAGCACCTGATTTCACAGAAACATTCTGTCCCCCTGCATTGATAACATCTTTATCTTTTCTTCCTTTCGGTGCTGCGCCTCCCATGCCCAGAATTCCATTTTCGCTCTGCAGCGTAACCTCCAGATCATCTGTAATATAATCAGAAATCATGGTTGGCAGCCCGATCCCTAAATTTACCACATCACCATAGTTTAATTCCTGTGCAGCTCTGCGGGCAATGATTTCTTTTGGATTCATTCTACACCTCCGCATTTTTGTGGTTCCTGTACAATATAATCAACCAAAATTTTAGGTGTCATGACATGATTGGGGTTAATCTCTCCTGCAGATACTATTTTTTCTGCACCTGCAATCACAACCTCTGCTGCCTGTGCCATAAGCGGATTGAAATTCTTTGTGGTTCCATCATAGTAGATATTTCCATCTTCATCTACGACAGATCCTCTGATCAAAGCTACATCTGCCTTTAATGGCAGCTCCAACAAATATTCTTCTCCATGGATATTGACCGTTTCTTTTCCTTCGGCCACTTCCGTCCCGACTCCGGTTGGCGTCAGCACCCCGCCCAAGCCGCTACCACCTGCCCGGATCCGCTCTGCCAGCGTTCCCTGGGGCACCAGTGTGACTTCCAGCGTTCCCTCTGACATTTGTCTTCCCGTTTCAGGATTGGTTCCAATATGAGATGTTATAATTTTTTTCACAAGTCCTGCACTGATCAGTTTCCCGATCCCTGTTTTCTCATTCAACCCGGAATCATTAGAAATGACCGTCAGATTTTTATATCCTTTCTTCACGATTGCATCCATCAGTCTTTCGGGAGTTCCATTTGACAAAAATCCTCCGATCATCAGGACCGATCCATCATGAATGAATTCCATTGCTTTGTCTGCAGTGATTCTTTTTTTCATGGCAATCTCCCCTGAACTTAATTTAAACTCAATATATTTTTTGCATCCTCCGGTGTCGCCACCTGATTCCCAGCTGTTTTAATGATTTTCGCAGCACGCTCCACTAACTGGGCATTTGATCTGGCTAATTCCCCCGGTCCATAGTATACATTATCTTCCATTCCAACTCTGAGATGTCCTCCCATGGCAACCGCAGCCAGCATGATCGGGACATGTTGTTTTCCAATTCCAAGTGCACCCCATGTGCAACCTTTGGGAATCAGATTTTTCAAATACACAAGATTTTCTACGGTTGCGGCGCTGCCCCCTGCTGCTCCCAATACAAATTGATAGTGAGCCGGAGCCTTTAATACACCTTTCTTTAAATAATGTATGGAATTGTAGATCATCCCGGCATCAAAAATCTCGATTTCAGGCTTTACACCGCATTCTTGCATCGTCATTCCTAATTCCTCTAAAAACCTGGGATGGTTAAGAAACAGACTGTTGTGCATCCAGTTCATGGAACCGCAGTCGTACGAAGCCAGATCCGGCTTACAGACCTTAAGATGTGCCTGTCTTGTTTCATCTGTTGCATTCAAATCACCGGATGTAGTGCAGTTTATCAAAATATCGCACTGTTCACGGATATATCCCACGGTTTCTTCAAACCTGGCAGTATCCATTGTTCCCTTACCTTCATCATCTCTCATATGAAGATGGCAGATGGCTGCCCCTGCTTTATAGCACTCATAAACATCATCTGCGATTTCCCTTGGTGTCATGGGAATATTCGGATTATCTTTTTTCGTTGGCCACGCCCCTGTGGTTGCGACCGTGATCATTGTTTTACTCATCCTATCCTCCTAAAGCTCTTTTACTGATTCCTGTACTATGTGATCCTTGTTGAATTTATATTCATTGACAAATGATACTGCAATAGAAACGATCAATGCTGCACCTGCAAAAATCAGGTACGCATAGTTCAGGTTGCCAATGACATTTGTTACAATCCCATTGATCAGGAAGCACCATGCTGTTACAAAGCCCTGTATCGGAAATATGACGGAATTCACCTTATCAAACCCATGTCTTCCAAAAATAGATGTAGGAAATGAAGTTGTGAAATTGGCACTACCGCCGATTCCAAATCCGATCATAAAGATTGAAATATAGAAAAGAATCCCTGTAGTCCCATCAGAAATTACATTGATGACCAAAGCCGCTGCATACCAGACTCCGAAGCCCTGCATTGTTTTTTTTGTTCCAATCCGGTCATCAATGATCCCGATCAGCCAGGAACCGAACACACCTAATAGTGCAACTACCGTCATCAAGGATAAGGCGTTGGCCTGGCTCATCCCAAAATCCCTGATGTTTCTGGTGACCAGCTGTTGCATAACGCCTACTGAACAAATCTGGAACATTCCAGTAAAAATAGCTGCTAACCAAAGCTCTTTGGTTTTTAGCAGTTTTGATGTAGTCCATTCAGAATCTTCTTTTGAAGTGAAATATTCTTTTTTGTAAACCTCATCCGGCACATTATCTGGATTCAATCCCCGTTCCTTAGGTGTATCCCTGATGAAAACAGCACCTATTACTCCTAAGATAACTGCTGCAATCCCAATAGGGATGCATCCTTTGGCGATCCCTCCGCAGACTGCCACCAGGCCGGTTAAAATTGCTACATAAAAGGCTGATGCAAAGTTATGTCCCATGGTCGTGTATCCCATCACGATACCCTTTTTCTTTGGAAACCAGTTGGCTACCAGAGTACCGCCTGCTATGTAGCCCGCTGACATCATCCCCGTTGCACATAAAATCATTGCCGCCGTATACACAGGAAGCGTTGTGGCACTTCCGCAGATGATATATGCGATTCCTGCTATGATCGTAAAAATTGATGAAGTTGCACGGGCGCCAATCTTTTTATTGATCTGCCCTACGATAATAAAACCTATGACAGCGATCATTCCTGCATATCCATTTGCCTGGATGACCGTTCCCGGGCTCACTCCTATATTCTGGGCTGCCGCAGGGGCCAGTACGTTCGTTCCGTCATTGATCATACCTACATAAAAGAAGAACATAAACAGACAATAAAGAATCGTTCCCCAGCCAGCCACTCCAAAGTTTATAACAGAGTTTTTTTTATCCATAAAATCCCTTTCTTTTCCCAATGAAAGCCGCTGCTTTGGCGGCTTTCACTCATTGCTGTTTATTATCTGTTCATGCATCCTGTTCCACCATACAGATAAGTTCTGTCCGGTACATCATTTAGATCATCTTCATCAATCTCCGCAACACAGCGTGCCATGGAGCCGTCACCCATGTACCACCGGATTGGAAAACAATTAAATCTGAACCGTTTTCCGGATACTTTGTCCAGATCCCCGCCAAGGTTTTCTACACCGACAATTCCATGACCTAACAGCATTTTATGGCAAGGTTCCCATGTACCCCAGCATCCGATGGCTTCCAGCTCCCCAAATTTTTCATCGTAGGCTTCCTGTCCATGAATCCTTATGTATTCTTCTTTGTCAAACTCAGCATAGGCTTCTTCTCCGAACTGCTCCTTGTATTCTTCTGTAATCGGTTTTCCTGAAGCACCTAATAAGTTCATGCGGGTCATACCGTTATTGCCCATTGCCGTATGGAGCGGATGATCCAGTGCCTGCATATCCATGGCTACACATTTCACTTTGTGTTCCACGAACCATTTCCCCGCATCAATCCCTGTACCGCAGGAATAATGATAATATTCTTTGGAATCATCAAACTGACGGTGCATTCCTGTATTTAAGCAGACCACCATTCCCTCTAATTCCTCTGGCCTGATATCTGCACGCTTACATGCATCCTCCAGATGTTCCGGCATAATCAGTCCCCAGCGATCTACATTAATTTCAAGGCAGACTGCATCTCCTGTATAGGCATCCACCGGCATTTCATGGGTATAGCGTGCCCTTTTGCCATCAAACTCAACTTCCATAACATGACGGGGAGCGTCACAATGTGTGCCTGTGTGCATCGTACATCCGATATACTGTGTCAGAACACCTCCTTTTGCCATGGTATGTTTGCTGTCAATCACCGGCTTATCAAAATAAGGCCATCTTGGAATCTCTGCGCTGAATGGATGTGTTAAATCAATAAATACTTTTTTTCCCATAATTTTTTCCTCCGAAACTATTTTCCATAAATCATTTTGATAAGATAATCATTTAAACCATTTTTAGAAGCATTAATCTCTTCCTGTGTGTATTCCCTGAAACCTTTTCCTGTCTTAAATCCCAGATCGCCATGTTCTTTTAGATTTTTCAATAATGGAGAGGGTTCTTTGGAATCTTCTAAATATTCCAGTACATAGTCGTGGATATTCCATGTCAGATCGACACCGACCATATCCGCATTTTCGATGGGCCCTAACTGCGGAAGTCTCAGACCAAAACTGTACTTCACAGCTTCATCCACTGTTTCAGCATCTGCTATTCCCTGTTCCACAATGGAGATTGCTTCTCTCCAAAGCGCATGCTGCATACGGTTTGCAATGAATCCGGGAACATCCTTCCTGCATAAAACAGCTTTTTTCCCAGCCTCGTTCAGAAACCTGATCACATCCTGCGCAGTTTCAAAATCAGTCCCCTCTGCGATCACAACTTCCACCAGCGGGATCAGATACGCCGGGTTCCAGAAATGGGTTCCTACAAAACGAGCTTTCTTTTGTAATTTCTTTGATATTAAGGTAGGACTCATGACCGAGGTATTGGTAGCAAAGATTGTGTCCTCTCTGCAGATTTCCTCCAACTGTCTGAAAATATCCTGTTTCAATTCCAGATTTTCAAATACACATTCAAATACAAGATCGGCATTTGAAGCTGCATCTTCCAAATCAGTTGAAAAATGAATCCTTTTAACTCGTTCTTCCATCTCCTCCTTCGTAAAGATGCCTTTTTCTCCCAGCATCCCAAAATCCTTCTGGATATCCTGGTAAATATCTACGTCCTTCACATCATATAAACAGACTTTTACGCCTTCTATGTTGGTGCAGACCTGAGCAATCCCTTTTCCCATCATTCCGGCACCGACTACTGCGACTTTTCTGATCATCATCTTTACTGCCTCCAATTCTAATTAGCCCAGTATCCGCCTTCTGTGGCCACATTTGCACCGGTCATAAAATCACTGGCAGATGAAGCGAGGAAAATACATGGCCCTACGAAATCCTCCGGTTCCCCGAGCCGTCCAATCGGAAGACGTTTCAGGAAATTTTTATAGACTTCACTGTCCGGGTCAAACATCCACTCTGTAAGATCTGAGCGGAACACTGTCGGATTAATCGTATTGACATTGATTTTATATTTTGCTGTCCACTCACAGGCAAGAGACTGTGCCATCAGGTCAATCCCTCCTTTTGCTGTACAGTAGCCCGTATAATTTGCCATACCCATCTTGGATCTGGCAGAAGATACTAAAATAACTTTTCCGCCTTTACCCTGTTTTATCATTTCTTTGCCCACATACTTACAGAACAGCCATGTCCCCTGTACATCTGAATCCATGATCTTTTTCCACATGGACAAATCCTGTTCAATGATCGGCTGAGGATGATTGTATCCCGCAGATGTTACCAGTACATTGATTTCTCCGAATTTTTTTACCGTATCATCTACGACCTTGATGACATCTTCCTCAACCGCCGGATCTCCGCAGGAATATCCGCATTCTATCCCTTCTGCTTCCAGTTCATCACATAAGGCTCTGCATGTTTCTTCTTTTCTTCCGGTTACCATGACCTTCATTCCGGCATGTCCATATCCAAAGCAGACCGCTTTTCCCAAAGCCCCTGTGGCACCTGTGATGATTGCAACCTTCCCTTTTACATCAAACATATTGTTTACGAACTCTTTATTTACCATGATGCTCCTCCGCTTCTTCTATGCTTCCGGGTAATTGATGATTACCAGCATTTTTGCTGCGTTATTTGTTCTGTTCTCTAAATAGCGCCCCTCATTCGGAGGGAATGAAATAGACTCTCCTGCATGGATGATATATTCATGATTGTCCGAATCCCGGACAGACATCTCACCTTCCAGCACATAGTATACTTTTTCCAGTGGATTATCTTCATAGGCATACTCTGCTCCTCCGCCCGGAAGGAATGTTGACAATCCGACCCAGAATTTCTCTGCCCCTGTTTCCTCTTTTCCGTGAATACGCATGGCAGTCATCCCATAATGTCCCGGTGCTTCATAGGTTTTTAATTCTTCTAATGTTCTTTTGACCATTCAAATCTCCTTTCTAAATTTTGATACTTTTTTCACAAATTAACCCGAAGTAGATGCATCTTTTCTGTTTTCCTTCGACATCTATGATGATAGCATTGTATTTTTATGCGTACAATACTTACAATTCTGTCACTCAGTAACCATTTGGTTACCTGCCAACCATAAAGTAACTACCTTTTCACCGCATATTCTCTTACTTTTCCGGTTATTTGCCCCAGCACTTCCGTTATTTTTTTATCAAAATCATTTACAAAATTATTCTCAGTGTTATACAATACACATAACCTTATAATTAGACAACAACATTACAAGGAGAAATTCTATGGAGCAAAAAGGTACAAACCCCTATCATTTTGCCTTAAATTGTATTAAAGGAAAATGGAAAATGACATTACTCCATCACATTCACTACCATGGAAAGATCCGTTTCAACCAGACCCTAAACCATTTTCCTATCAGTGAGAAGGTATTAAGCCAGCAGTTAAAAGAATTAATGCATGATAGATTGATCCGCAGGATCCAGTACAATACAATCCCCCTGAAGGTTGAATATGTCCTGACCCAAAGCGGCGAAGATCTGATACCGGCCCTTGATATACTTTATGTATGGAGTATGCGCAGGATGGCTGAATCCGGAATTGAGATCGACCCTGATAATTTTGATGTACACTCGGATCGTAAATACATAGAACAGCTGGAAGATATCTTTCGGATGTATGAGAGGCAGCAGGAATTGCTGCATTACGATGCACAGAAAAAATATGATATCGGAAAATAAAAAAAGTTGCCCAGTTCACACTGGGCAACACCAATATTAAATCCATGATATTTCCGGTACAGGAAATTACTCTTCTTTTTCTCTGCGGTTATTGTAAAAAAACATAACGACCGCTGCCGCTATGATAATGAAATACCCAAGGATGCTGAATCCATCCGGCACCTGCCCGAACAAAAAGAATCCGAGAAGTGTTGAAAAGATAATCTGAGTATAGTCATAGATGGATATTTCTTTTCCGGGCGCATACGTATAAGCCGCCGTGATGGAAAACTGCCCGCCAGCTGCGGCAAGTCCGGCCAGGAGCAGATACACAAGCTGTATCCCTGAAATTGGACGAAAAGTTCCAATCATAAACGGAATGCAGCTTATACAGGAAAATGTAGAGAAGAAAAACACGATGAACGGTCCTCTCTCTCCTCTGGTTCCAAGCTTTCTTACACAGGCATAGGCACATCCTGCGAACATCCCTCCTAAAAATCCGATGAATGCCGGAAGAACCAAGACCGATGCAAAACTTGGTTTTACAATGAACATACTGCCGATAAATGCGGATGTGATACAAGTCAACTGGAATACGGAAATTTTTTCTCTCAGGATCAGATAAGAAAATACAATGACAAAAAAAGGTGACAATTTGTTCAGCGTAGACGCATCCGAAAGCACCAGATGATCCACCGCATAAAAATTACAAAAAATACCTAAGGTCCCTGCTAAGGACCTTAGGATAAACCAGTGTAAATTCTTGATCTGAAAATGGAATCCGGCGCCGCTTCTTTTGATCATCACAAATGCAAAGATCAGGGCTACCAGATTCCTGAAAAAGCTCTTTTCAATCGACGGAAGATCTCCGGAAAGCTTTACAAATGCATTCATCCATGCAAAGCAGAACGCCGACAGGATGATGCAGACGATCCCCCGAATCTTCTGGTTTTTTGACAAGCTTATACCCTGGATAAATATTCCCCGGTTCTTGTATCAATCTTCAATGTATCACCCTGGTTGACAAACAGAGGGACATTGACATTTGCACCCGTCTCTACCGTACAAGGCTTTGTAGCGCCCTGAGCTGTGTTTCCTTTTTCTCCCGGTTCACATTCCGTCACGAGCAGTTCTACATGCAGAGGAGCCTCTACCTGGAAAACTGTTCCGTTGTGTGAAACCAGAGTAACATTCATATTTTCTTTTACAAACTTCAGTGACTCCCCAATGGTGTCCGGGTCCAGAGCGATCTGGTCGAAAGTCTCCGGATCCATGAAATGGAATAATTCACCGTCTGTATATAAATACTGCATTTCTTTTCGTTCGATGTGAGCATTCTCAAACTTCTCAGATGGACGGAAAGACTTTTCAATCGCACCCCCACTCTTGATATTTTTTAACTTCGCGCGCACGAAGGCTGCTCCCTTTCCAGGCTTCACATGCTGAAACTCAATAATCTGATAAATATTGCCTTCGTATTCGATGGTCAGCCCATTCTTAAAATCTCCTGCGGATACCATATCGTAATTTCCTCCTTAATCATTTTGTTCTATAACATTCTATAATAAATGGTACTTCTTATCAACTATTTATTTGCCAATTTATATACATTAAAGATATCTTCTTTATTTAAGACACGAAAAGCCCCAATGGTCCTCGTATCTTTGTAGGAACATCCGTCGGCCATCGTCCACAGTTCGTCCTCTGTCTTAAGGCCGATTTCTTTGGCTTCTGAAAAACAGGTCGGCATATCCAGTAACTTAAAGTAATTTACGGTAGCGTTGATCGCTTTTCTCGCCACTTCTTCTTTATTGTCCCCGGAAATTCCCCACACCTTATCGGCAAAGCGCACAAACCGGTCTACATCTTCCATGTAGGAATACTCTGCCCATGCTCCCCAAACGGCGGAAAGGCTGGCTCCGTGGGCGATATCAAACTTGGCGCTCAGTTCATGTCCCAGCTGGTGAGGAGCAAAATCTTTCTCAGCGCCAAGACCGGTCAGTCCGTTGTGTGAAATACTTCCGCACCACATGATCTCGCTCATGCTCTCATAATTATGAGAGTCCTGGATCGCGATTCTTCCGTTGGCGATCACGGTCCGAAGAAGCCCTTCGGCGATCTCGTCGGTCAGCTGATTGCCCTTTGTCTTCGTAAAGTAACGGTCCAATGTATGCATCATAATGTCGACAATGCCGCAGCCCACCTGATACTTGGGAAGCGTATAGGTAAGTTCCGGATTCATGATGGCAAACTCAGGGCGATTCAGATCCGTACTGAGACCTCTTTTTACCTGGATCTCCGTATTGGTGAGGACGGCTGAATCACTGGTCTCACTTCCAGCGGCTGCGAGAGTCAGGATGACACCTACCGGCAGTGTTTTTTCCACTTTCTTTTTCCGGGACCAAAACTCCCATATGTCCGTATCCGGATTTGCAGCTCCGTGCGAAACTGCCTTCGCAGTATCGATCACACTTCCGCCTCCCACGGCAAGAATCAGATCTGCCTGGAATTCAACGGCCTTCTGAACAGCTTCTCTGGCAAAATCAAGTCTTGGATTCGGTTTTACTCCGCCGATGGTCTCCACCTTGAGCCCTGCCGCTTCCAGTGTCCCGGTCACTCTTCCAAGCAGCCCGCTCTTTACGACACTTCCTCCTCCATAGACAACGAACACTCTGGAGCCGTGATATTTCTTCGCCAGCTCTGCCACCCTGTCCTCTGAAGCTTTTCCAAAAACAATCTCTGTCGGTGTGTAATGGGTAAATGCCTGCATCTTCATTCCTCCTGTTTTATAGATGGGTTAATTTTCCAACGATCTCTTCCGCAATCTCTTCGACATTTTTATGATCTGTATCTACAATGATATCTGCCGCCGCGCGATACTTCGGTCTCCGAATCTCCATCAGTTCCGAGATGTACTCCGTATTCTTGCGCCCTCTGAGCAGGGGACGTTCGTCACTGTCTTTGACACGCTCCAGGATCGTCTCCGGTGAAGCAGTCAGGAGAACAACCCTGCCGTTCTTCTTCATCTCCCGGACATTAATCTCTCTCATCGCCACTCCGCCTCCGCAGGAGACGATCTGGTTATTCTTTTTCTGGAGCTCGATCAGAAGGTTGGTCTCGCAGTTTCTGAAATATTCTTCGCCGTACTCCTCAAAGATCTTGTTAATCGACATGTGTTCTTTATTAACGATTACCTGATCCATCTCTACCTGCGGTGACGCAAGGATCTTGCTTAAATAGTCAGATACTGTACTCTTTCCGACACCCATAAATCCAATCAGAAAGATATTGTGTGTAAACAAAGTCCTTGCCTGGATTTTCCTGCTGTTTTCCACAATATACGTAAAAATATCAAGGATCTCTTCCTTATATGTATTCTCTTTTACATGCTCTTTCAGCATTTTGCGCTGCCGCTTTTCCTGTTCCGGCTGCAGAATCGGAAGTCCGTTCTCCTTTTTGTATTCCATGATCTCTTTGATAATGTCCATCCGGTCTTCCAGAACCGACACGATCTGTTTGTCGCAGACTTCCAGTCTTTCTCTGATCTCTTCTAACCTTCCCATTGTGTTCCTCACTTTTCTTCAATCGTAGTCTAATGTGGTTCAGTATACCATAATCCGGCATTTCTTTCAATATTGTGCTCAGCCGTACCTCATCGTTTTATATCTGGTGCCGGGATTTAATAAACCCTATAAAGTCTTCAACGATCGGTGAGAGATATTTATCCTTCTGTGTAACGAGATAGATATATCTCTTGATCTCAGGCCTTTTAATGGGGATTGCCTCCACCTCCATGGTTTCCAGAATAGGAATTCTCGGCACAATAGAAATCCCGAGCCCGGCGGCCACAAGGCCTGCAACAGAGGAATCCTCCTCCCCTTCATATGCGATGAAAGGCTGCGCTTTTACCTCAGTAAAAAGTTTATTGATAAACGGCCTCAGACCGCTTTTGCGCGAAAACATAATGTAAGGATAATTCGTTGTCTTTGCCAGGTCAACGGCCTCTTCCCCTGCCAGAGGATGTCCTTTGGGCGTGATCAGCACAAGCTCTTCTTCCACAACAGGAGTGAAATTCAACCGGTCTTCACCCTCTTTATAGGATGAAAATACGAGATCATAGGTACCCTTTTTCAATTCCCCGATCATCTGCTCTGTGGTTCCCTGTCCAAAAGAAAAACGGATATTCTTACCCTCATTCTCTTTCATGTAATCACTCATATTTTGTGGGATAAAATGACTTCCCAGAGTATAAATATATCCGATGTCGATATATCCGCCGGCCATTCCGGATACTTCACCCACCACACGCCTTCCTTCATCCAGCATGTCCAGTGACTGTATCACATATCGGCAAAAAAGCTCACCCTCTTTGGTAAGCCTGGCATTTCTTCCAACTTTTTCAAACAATTTGACATTTAACTCCTTTTCAAGAGCATTGATGGCATGGCTCAGACTGGGCTGGGTGATATTTAAAATGTGGGCAGCCCTGGTGTAGTGCTGCTCTTTCGCCAGTGTTCTCAAATAATATAGATGATTCAGATTCATATGATCCCTCCGGAATTGGTTTTCTTAGTTATGAGTATACCATACCTTACCGTGCGAAGCACGTCCACCCGAAGGGTATAAGTTACGGTGTGCCCTGTGGGTATACCTTATCGTGCGGAGCACGTCCACCCGAAGGGTATGAGTTACGGTGTGCCCTGTGGGTATACCTTATCGTGCGAAGCACTCCCATCCGAAGGATTTACAATACGGTGTGCCCTGTGGGTATATTCTTCATTGCATTTGTATACACAGTTTGATATAATTATTGCAGTGAAATAGAAAGAAAAATGGAGGAACTAACTATGGCTGCAAAGAATTTCCGCAATCTATTTGAACCATTTACAGTAAAATCAATGACATTAAAAAACCGTATTGTCATGACGCCGATTGGAACAAATTTTGCTGAGCGAACAGGAGAAGTCAGTGATAAACTGATTGCATATTATAAACAACATGCAAAAGGAGGCATAGGCCTCATCACAGTGGAAGGTGCCAGTGTCGCATCCCCTCAGGGATCTTTAAGCACGAACCAGTTGAGAATTGACCATGACAACTACATCCACGGGCTGTACAAGCTCTGTGAAGCGATCCATGAATACGGATCCAACGCTTCCATTCTGCTCAATCACGGCGGTGCCGACTCGGACGGTTCTGTGACAAATATCCAGCCGGTATCTGCTTCTGATATTCCATCAAAAGCTGGAGGAGACATCCCGAGACCTCTTACGATAGAAGAGATCCACGGTATTGTCCAGAAGTTTGCAGACGCTGCTAAGCGCGCAGTCACAGCCGGCTTTGATGCTGTTGAGATTCAGGCAGGACACGGCTATCTGCTGAACCAGTTCTTATCCCCGCTGACCAATGACAGGACAGATGAGTTTGGCGGTTCCAAAGAAAATCGTGCACGCTTTACAACGCTCGTCTTAAAAGCAGTCCGCGAAGTTGTAGGCGAGAATATCCCGATCTTTTTGAGAATTAGTGCAGATGAGCTCACTGAAGGCGGAAACTCACTGAATGACACATTGGAGATCGTTGAATATTTTGAAGATTATGTAGACGTATTTGCAGTATCCGCAGGTCTTACCTGTACAATCCAGTATCAGCATGACGCAGATTACCTTCCGGACGGATGGAAATCTTACATGTCCAAGGCTGTTAAGAAGAAAACAGGAAAGCCATGTACCGCTGAAGGAAATATCCGTGAACCTGAGATCGCCAATGAGATTTTAAAGAGCGGCCAGTCTGACCTGATCGGTATCGGCCGAGGACTGATCGCAGATCCTGAGTGGGTCAACAAAGTACAGTTCGGAAACACCGATGATATCAACAAATGTATCTCCTGCAACAATGGATGTACTGCAACGCTCAGCAGCAAACCGATGCGCTGTACTGTCAATCCATTTGTAGTAAGCGGAGAAAATTATAAAAAAGAGCATATCAAGAAGCCTTGCAACGTGGTTGTTATCGGAGGCGGTACCGCAGGCCTTGAAGCCGCATGTACTGCAGCAGAGGTGGGATGTTCCACTGTTCTGATCGAAAAGACCAACCAGCTTGGCGGACTGGCCAGACGTGTGGGCAACATGCCGAATAAAAAACGTCTTGGTTACTTCCCTGCTTATCAGGAAAAAAGAGCCATGGCCCTTAAAAACTTGTTTATCTGCAAGAATGTAGAAGCTACCGCGGAATTTGTAGACGGATTCAAACCGGACATCGTTGTCAACGCAACCGGCTCCAACCCACTGCTTCCGAATATTCCAGGCCTTAAGGAAAACCTTGAGAAAGGAAATGTCTCTACGATCTTTGACCTGGTTGACAAGGTAGACACATTTGAAAAAACAGATCTTTCCGGCAAAAAAGTCGTTGTCATAGGCGGAGGAAATGTCGGTTTGGATGTGGTTGAATTCTTTGCTCCTAGAAAAGCAGAAGTGACCATTGTAGAGAAAAAGCCTCATTTTGGAGAAGACCTGGATCTGATCACAAGAACCGGTGCCAATGAGCTTTTGGAGAAATATAAAGTCACTCAGTATCCGAATGCCAACCTTTTGAAAGTGAAAGAGAATTCTTTCATTGTCCGTCATGACTATAAGGATCTGGAATTAGATTTTGACTACGGATTTATCTGTCTCGGAATGCAGTCTGCCACACCGGCGCTGCAGGCTCTGTACGATCATTTTGTGGATGAGGGCATTGAAGTTCTCAACATTGGTGACAGTGCAAAGACAAGGCGTATGATCGAAGGTGTCAAAGAGGGACGTGATATCCTGATCGCACTTGAGAGACATCACTTCTTATAAATTTCATTAATGATATTTTAAAGGTCTTTGGGAAAAGCTATTGTCATGCTTTTTCCAAAGACCCTTTTTATTTATTAGGTAAACCGAAAAAGATTTATTATTCTTTTTGTTGAGGTATTATAACTACTGATTTTTAAGGATAACATGTTGTTTTCGTTAATATCAGTGCTCACTAGAATCTGGGTGTCATCATAAGCTGTTGTAAATACTTTGATTTCTTTATTTTTTTCGTCAACCCCCTTTATTTTTCTTGGGTTTTGAATCATTTTACATGTATACAGGCAGTTAAAAAAACTTCCTTGTTCTAAATCTGCAATTTTTTCGAGATCATTTCCTCTATACTCTTTCATTGTTACTGTTGTAAAATTTGCAACCCAGCTGATTAGACTGTCATTTTCCTCCGCCAATAATTTACTGTCAGAATTATATGAGTTATAGAGCAAGATTTGTTCCCCATTGTTACTGGGAAGTAACTCTGTAGTCTCTTCCGACTGTGAATGATTCAAATCATACTTTTTCAAATCTAATATTTTATCAATTTGAAATCTACTATCTGCTTTTCTCAGAATTACAAGAGATGTAACATTTGAGATTAATATTTTGTCTTTGTTGTAATATATCAGCTCCCATCCATCACCTGGGGCTGATTTTTTTTTATTTACTTTATAAAATTGTTGCTTGGTCAACGTTTTCATATCTTCTGTTTTTACTTTTTTTGTCTCAGGATATTTTTTCTGCTCTTTAATGCCCGTAGCCTGACACGCTGTTCCAAAAACAATGATAAATACGGAAATAAGTAATTGAAGTATTTTTTTTCTCATAATCCTACCTTTCTGTCATTTATATGAACCACTTATATGAACATATTTCGCTTGTGTCATCCATCCTCGAGAACTCAGTGGGACGTTTCGCAACATGTCTTTTTTCTTATTGCTTGAATGTTGACAAATAAAAACATCCTTTTTTCTGTTCCATGGATCACCTGGAGTAGTAGGATTAGGGACATAACCAGAAATGATTACACTGTGTGTAGCTGTATACTGTCCTACCTTACTATTCCATGGTACTTTCTGAACAATATCACCTAATCTGCATCCTTTCATATTAGTCTTAGATGCTTTCAAGCCCTTTACTGATGATGATCCCTTATTTTCTCGCCAGTAGTTGTGAAACATCTGTGCACCTTTCCATGATGAATTGTATCTATACCATTTTTTAGATGCTTCTTTACCTTCTTTATCTTCAGTAATTCCGCCAGCTTTTAGGCATTGAGAAGTGAAATTTGTACAGTCTCCATCCCCAGAATAAAATGGATAATTTGGATTAGGCTTTAAAGCGTACTTTAATGCATATGCTTTAGCCTTATTTCTATCATAACTACTAAATTTATATTTTTTCTTTGCTGCACTAGTATCAGTCATTTCATAACTTTGAATGTTATTAGATTGTTCCTGCTCTAATTTATTAACATAAGATTTGGCAACCTTAATTATATCTTTTTGCTTTTTCTCTAGAGCGGCTTTATCGGTTTGCTTATCTTTCATCGTTTTGAGTGCTTGTTTAAAGTCTCCTTCTACATTATCATTCTGTATAAACCACTCTCCATTTATTTTTTCTAAATAAATCAAATGTTCATGTAGTTCCTCTGATTCTGTGTCCTTTGAACAATTATAATGGATTTTAATATCTTCAGTTAATGATACTTTTGCCTTGCTTTCATTAATTAAAATCTTATTATAAGTAAGTTCAGAATTAAATTTTTCAAAACACAGATCTGAATTCTGAACCTTACGATACTTTATTAAAGTATCTAAATCAAAATACTCTAAATTTTCATCAGAATTAAAATATGATTTTAATTTGGAATCCATCTTTAAATGGGCTAAAGCTTTATTCTTATCCATAAAAAAATTATTCAAGACTTTTTTAATTTGAACATTATCAGTTGATTCTTTTTCAACAAATTCATTGGCAAATGTATTCTGCAAAGCAAATAGAATAAAGCCTAAAACTATACAACATATGCTTATTATTTTTTTCATACCTCTTCCTCCTTCTTTACTAATCTGATAGTTATATACTAAATAATAATCCGTAGAACCATCTATGTCAACAGTTATGACTACTTATACCATAATGTTATTAATTCCTAATATAATTTTAATATTTGCTTGATATAAACATTTTCTTTATTACAAAAACAAAAAATAGTATGCTGATTCCACTACAATCAGCATACTATCCTCGATAAAAATCATGTAATAATTTTTACTCAACTTTTCTTATAAAAATGCAGAACGATCCTCTCAAGATACCGTTTCAATACGATTTGTATCTCCTCTTTTGGATTCATGGGCTTTACAAGGATACTGTAAACATTGGCCCTATTGGCCCCGTAGACATCCGTAAACAGCTGGTCTCCCACAAACAGTGTATTAGACCGGTCTGTTCCCATCAGCTTCATGCCCTTCTCATAACTTCCCACCATAGGCTTGTTCGCTTTATAAATATAGTAGGTTCCTTCCACTGCTTCGCAGAACTTTTTCACTCTGGGTTCCTTGTTATTGGACATAAAACAAAAATCAAAGCCGATGTCTTTCAGTTCCCTGAAAAAACGGACTGCCCGGTCATCTGCGGGTGCATTGTGAGGCACCAGGGTATTATCTACATCAAATAAAATCCCCCGGTATCCTCTGTCATAATATGCTTTAAAGTCAATGGAATAAGTACTGTCCATATATTCATTCGGGTAAAATTTCTCAAACATCTTCTGTGTATCCATCCTTTATTTTTCTTTTGTCCTATTCTAGCATATAACTGAAAAAAAGCCAAACTTCCCTGAATGTGGACGTGCATTTTAAGAAATGCTATAATAAAATAAGAAAA
Organism: Anaerostipes faecis; assembly: GCF_910574135.1. Lineage (NCBI taxonomy): Bacteria > Bacillati > Bacillota > Clostridia > Lachnospirales > Lachnospiraceae > Anaerostipes > Anaerostipes faecis. The sequence continues at coordinate 59,252 of NZ_CAJSYK010000006.1, forward strand.
CTGTTAAATATGGCAAAGGAGAATAACATGGATCAGGAATTAAAAAAAGAATTTCAGGCTGACCTGGCCGAATTTCATTTAATGACCAGAAAGTTTTATCAAAAAGAAATCAGCGTTAAAGAATATAAAGGTTTTTCAGGAGGATTTGGAAGCTACGCACAGAGGGGCGGCGGTTCCAGTATGCTGAGACTTCGGTTTACCGGGGGAGAAATCACGAAAGATAAACTCCAGTTTATTGCGGACAGTGTTGAAAAATATAAGATAGACAAACTCCATCTGACCACCTGTCAAACCGTACAGGTACACAATCTAAATGATGTTACCGTATCTTCCCTCATCGAGGAAGCGTTTGAGCATGATATTATCACCAGAGGCGGCGGCGGTGATTTTCCCAGAAATGTCATGGTTTCTCCTCTCTCCGGAGTAGAAAAAGAAGAATACTTTGACGTGCTTCCATATGCCAGAGAGGCCGCCGATTATCTTCTGACTTTCATCAAACGGGTGAAAATGCCCAGAAAGCTGAAAGTCTGTTTCTCTAATTCTCCAAAGAATATAACACACGCCACTTTCCGTGATCTTGGATTTGTTGCCCGCAAGGATCACACCTTCGACGTTTACAGCGCCGGCGGCCTTGGCAACAACCCTAAAATGGGCGTACTCGTAGACGAAGGGACAGACCCATCAAAAGTACTGTACTATATCAAAGCTATGATTCTGACATTTATACAGCACGGCAACTATGAAAACCGCGGGAAAGCCAGAACACGGTATATGCAGGATACTTTGGGCCAGGAAGGCTACCGGGCTGCTTTTCTTGAAAACCTCAGCAAGGCAATGGCTGAAGATTCTCTTGACCTCAATGTACAGGAAGTTCCTGTGACAAAAGAAGGCTGCGGCTTCCTTGAGGAAAACTTCCGGATTACCGCACAGAAACAGGACGGTCTTTACAGTGTTTTATATCATCCGTTTGGAGGGAATATCCCGCCGGAGCTGATCGCACCGATCAATGAAGCTGTACAGAAGATGGACCAGGTGGTCCTGAGAATCTCCCCAGACGAAAGCCTTTATTTCATCAACTGTAACAAAGAGGAAGCCCTGGAACTCCTGGAACTTACCAAAGACAGTGCATCCAACCTGTTTGAGACATCTGTCGCCTGTATTGGCAGCGGGATCTGTCAGATAGGTCTCAGAGACTCTCAAAAGCTCTATAAAGCTGTCATGGATAAGATCCGCCCCTTAGATTTTTCGAACGGTGTGCTCCCGCAGATCCATATTTCCGGCTGTCCATCCTCCTGTGGAACTCACCAGATTGGGACACTTGGCTTCCGCGGAGCCACAAAGGTTATTGATAAAAAACCTCTTGCAGCCTTCCAGCTGTATATCGGCGGAGAGGAAACACAGGGCAATGCACAGTTCGGGGAGGACGCCGGAACCATTCTGGAAACAGATATTCCGGACTTCTTAATAGAAATTGGACAGGCAGTACAGAAAGAACACAAATTATATTCCGACTGGATAAAAGAAAATCCAGATGCTCTAAAAGCTATCATCCAAAAATATACAAAATAAAAAAACACCCCATTGGCATCAATGTTTTTAACATTTTCCAATGGGGTGCTTTTTTATTTTTATCTTCTCTTAATTGTATTCCCTTATAATTATTTATTTGCTCTCTTCCACTGCCGAATGAAAAGTATCAGGATATACAATCGACAGAATATACTCATAGGCTTCGCTCCACCGGCTGTTTGGCTTATACTGATACAGTTCTTTCGGAAGAATAACAAGGTGCTTCTGCTTCACAGCCTTCAAATCCTCCCATCCGGATTCCTTTTCCAAAGTATTATGAAGCTTCTTCAGGGCAAGCTTTCTGTCTCCCATGGTTGTGACAAAAATATAATCAGGATCGCTCTTTGATATCGCCTCCAGTGAAGGAGTCTTATTTTCCGCAAGATTTTTATTGTTCGCAGCTGCATTCTCTACTCCGATGTCCTGCAGGATATTGCAGACTACATTTTCCTCTGTCTTTACCTTGATGTCTGCAGAATAAGCTCTGAGCACCAGTGCAGTCGTTTTCCTGCCTTTTGGTACTTGCTTCAGCAGGTAATCCGCTTCCTCCCTTGCTTTCTCTCCATACTCCTCATAATTATCCTCTTCTCCGGTTACTTCCGTCATTTGTTTTAAAACGTTCAGGTAATCGTCCAGAGTATTCATCCTGACAATATAATATGGAATTTTTTCTTTCTTTAAAGTCTCAGCTGTATCCATCTGCTCCTCAATGTTTCCTGAAATCAGAACCAAATCCGGCTTCAGGGAAAGAACAGCATCCAGATCCGGATATTTGACAGAACCAACATTTTTAATCTTTTTTTTGTTAAGATTTTCGTGAACTACCTCTTCTTCCAGCACATCTGCAGTAGCTCCGCATAATTCTCCTCCGGAGAGCAGCCATACATCCGACAGGGAAGCCGATAACGCTACTACTTTTTCCGGTTCTTTTTTTATCTCTACTTTTCGCCCGGTGGAATCTTTTATCACTGTATATGACTCTTCTTTTATCTGTTTTTTGTCCTTGTCATGGTTTCCCCTGCACGAGGCCAGAAACAAGACACACAGCAGAAGTAATACAGTCGCTCCGCACTTTTTATTCATAATCTGGTATATATTCCCCCTCACCAGTATTTGCCAATGATCTTGCTGACAATATTTTCTTTTATTATATAGTATAACTCCAGCAGGTGCAAGTTTATTGCCTTAAAGCGCTTCTCTTTCAGGTGGCATTCCGCGGTCCCCACGGTCTCCCAGTCCGCTGAAATGCCACAGCGTCAAATTTTTTGGCTCCTTTGTCTCCAGATATCTGTCTTTCAGAGCTTCGATCAATAGTAACGGATCTACAATGCCTCCTCCGGCTCCGCAAACTGCCAGAGTATCTCCGTCATCTATTAATTCTACAGCTACCAGAAGGTAATATTCCATAACGAACATTACAGCGAGAAAGATCTGGAATGTGGCTGTACAGGTGCGACCGATAACAATCAGTGCAATTCCTTTCACTGCAAATTTAGATGCCTTGGAAACTCCCACAAAACCTTTTATTTTTTCTCCGCTTTCTGTCTTTACTCTCGGCTGCGGTGCAAAGTTCAGCTGCGGGTGAAAGTTCATCCAAATATTGTGTATCACTCAGAACCTTTCCTGTAAAATAAAGAACAGGCTCTTTTATTGCTTTCCAATAAAAGAGCCTGCTGATCTTACTTCTGATTCAAATATGCATTAAAAATATCTTTTGATACATTTTCCTTAATGCTTTTATATATGTCGGAAGCCGCTTTCCTTACGTCCTCCTGAGTTTTCTTATCCAGCGTCACAATCTTCGTACCACTGTCTTTTATGACCTTCATCCGTTCCTCGATCCGTTCATCCGAAGCTTTCCTTGCATATTCCTTTGCCGTCTCTGCCGCCTCCTCAATAATCTTCTGCTGATCTTTCGGAAGGTCTTTATAAAATTCATCACTTACAATCAGAGAAATATAATGGGGCAGATGATTTGTTTCTACCACGTAATCCTGCTGTTCATAAAGTTTGCTTGATACAATGACCTCATATGGGTTTTCCTGTGCGTCTATCGTCTTCTGCTGCAGGCCGATGTATACCTCACTGAACGTCATCGGCGTCGGATTTGCTTTCAGTGCCTTCCAGAAATCCATATGGTAGCTGTTTTCCATGGTACGGATTTTCTGTCCTTTAAAGTCATCAATCGACTTCACCTCTTTGTTGGTAGACATGACACGAAATCCCTGGTCCGCATAACCCAGCAGCTTAAATCCGCCTTTTTCATAGACCTTTTCCATCTTCTTATAAAATACAGGATTGTCTACGGCAGCTCTTGCCTCTTCAATCGTAGTAAAGGCACTTGGCAAATCAAAGACAGCGGTATCCGGCATAAAAGTAACCTGAGGTGCCGTATTTTGCACAACAAAAGGAATATCACCGTCAGAACAGCTCTCCAGCAGTTCCCTGTCTCCCCCCAGCGTACTGTTTGGATATACCTCAATCTTCATTTTCCCTTTACTCAATCTGTTTACTTCATCTGCAAACTTCTGAGAATATAGCTGCGTCACGGTATCTTCCGGGCTGGAAGTTCCAAGAGGCCACGCATACCGCTGCACACCGTCATCACTTTTCTTCTTGCATCCGCTAAGAGCCAAGACAGAGACGACACATAAAGCTGCAATACCAAATCTTATCAATCTTTTCATCTGTATCCCCCTCCTATAACAGCGCCAGGCTGATCTGCGGTATAAATGTAATAAGTAACAAAGCCACAAGGAAACAAAGGATCAGCGGCATTGCCTTCTTTGTGATATCCACTACCGGGATCTGAGTCAGGGATGAAGCCACGAACAAATTGACTCCGATGGGCGGAGTTACAAAACCGATCGCCAGATTGACCACCATCATCACACCGAAATGAATTGGATTCATTCCAACGCCCACTGCAATCGGCATCAGAATCGGTGTCAGAATCAAAATAGCCGGTGTCGTATCCATAACCATACCCACAAGCAGTAAGAAGACGTTGATTACCAGCAGAATGACAATTCCATTGTGGAATGTTCCGAGAATCCACTCGCTGACTGTCTGAGGAACCTGCATCAGCGTCAGGACTCTTGAAAATGCCACGGATGCTGCCAGTATAAATAAAATAGGCGCATAGGTATGGATTCCCTCGATCATAACTCCCCATAAGTCTTTTACATGGATACTCTTGTAGACAAATAAGCTTACGAATACAGAATAAAAAACAGAAATCACCGCTGCTTCTGTAGGGGAAGCCACACCAGTATAAATACAGCCAAGGATAATGACCGGACTGAGCAGTGCAAAAAAACTGTCTTTCAGCACAGTAAGCAGGCCTTTGTCACGAAGTGCCTGTACTTCTTTCCGGATCTTTTCTTTATCCTCACCATGTTTCCTGCAGTAAAAAACAGCATATACCATCAGCAGCAGACCGATAGAAATCCCGGGAAGAATCCCGGCGATAAACAGATCACTGACAGACTGTCCGGATGCCATTCCGTACATAATAAAAGGAATACTTGGAGGGATAATGACACCCAATCCTCCTGAAACCGTAACGATTGCTGTCGCAAATTTTTTATCATAACCGAGCTTAATTAAAATCGGGATCGTCATACTGCCCACTGCTGCCACCGTCGCCGGTGCTGAACCTGAAATTGCTCCATAAAAAAGACACGTAACGATAACTGCACATGGCATTCCCGCTGTAAATTTTCCAATAAAATATACAAATACATCAAAAATCTTTTTTGAAATTCCGCCCTTTGCCATCACCATGCCTGATAAAACAAACATCGGCACCGCCAGCAGCGGAAAACTGTCGATTCCTCCCAGCATGGAACGGATGACAAACTGGCCGCTTGCCGTAAAAGAAGAGTCAAAGATTCCCGGAAGTACCGACACAATACCGAGTCCAATGGAAATCGGTATCGCGATGATCAAACACAAAAAGAAAATAATAAATACTGATAACGCTGACATACCTACACCTCCTGATCCTTTCCAACTGCGATTTTAAACTCAATCAGCCATCTCTGTAAAATACGAATTGTCACCAGCAGAAAACTTACCAGCGGTGCTGCCTGTATGTAGTACATTGGTATATGGCATGCAGGGCTAACTTGTCCGCTTTCAAATGCACTTTTTAAATACAGGATAGAGTATGGGATCAGATACAGGAACAATGCAAGTTCAATGGTATGGTTCACCACTTTAAAGATGGCCCTTCCCCTTTTAGGAAACATTGCCACAAACTGCTCAATTTTAATGGAGATACACTTTTTTGTGCAGTAGCTGACACTGATAAAGCCTGACCAGATAAACAGGTATCTTGTGATCTCCTCCGACCAGGAAAGGGATGCTCCCAGAACATAACGCGCCAAAACCTGTATGCCCATGATCAGGACCATCCCCATCAGGAAAACTCCCATTAAAAACTCTTCTAAATTTTCATCTAACCACTTTAGCATCTTAATACCTCTCTTTTGTAAGCGGAGATCTGCTGTCCCCAGCATGATTCTATCTATTTGAACATGATTCCCCGCTGTAATTATTACAGCATCCAAAAGTTAATTTTTTAACAACCAATCCACTATATTATACATGGTAATAATTCATTCCACAAATAGATTTTTCAAATAGAATTAATAATTTTTATCTATCAATATTGCAGATTTTCTCAGAGTTCAATGATCCTGCCGCCTCAAATCATCTATGGTCCGCAGAAGTAAAAAGCAGATAACCTGGGGTCAGATTATCTGCTTTTATCTTACTGTCATTTTGATTTTATAATTCTACAGTCCCTGATTTGCGTGGAGGAACTGAAGCATATCATTTAATTCATTGACTGCTGCCTGACCCGGAGCAGACGCTTTTTTCGCTGCGCCGAATGTAAGCGCCGAACCGAACACTTCTCCGCAGAGACGGCTGATCAGTCCCGTTCCTGCCATAGACATAGTGATGATCGGACGGTCTGCATGATCTGTATACATTTCCTCCGTCGCTGCAAGGAGTGTAAGTACATCTCTCCTGCAGGTCGGCATGACAGCGATTTTAGGAATATCAGCTCCTAATTCCTGCATTTTCACGAGTCTGCTGACAATTTCTTCTTTTGAAGGAGTTTTGTCAAAATCATGGTTGGAAGCCACGACCTTTACGCCGCATTCATGCGCAGCCGCCACGATATCTTTTACGATATCATCTCCCGTAAATACCTCCACATCTACAAGATCTACATATCCGCTTCTCGCTGCATTTTTATTCAGTTCTGCATACGGACCTGGCTCAATGGCTTTTTCTCCGCCCTCTTTGGATGTACGAAAGGTAAAGAGAATCGGTGTATCTGAAAGAGCTTCTCTCAAATCTTTTAACACATCTTCTACTTTGGCAAAATCGAAGACTCCCTCAAACCAGTCCACGCGCCATTCCACAACATCTACCGGGATCTCCCGGAAAGACTTTGCCTCGGCGATGATCTCTTCCTTTGTCACGCCCACAATCGGCACACAAATCTTAGGAACACCTGTTCCAATCTCTACATTTTTAACTTTTACTGGATTCATTTTCTACTCCTTATTAAGCTTTCTCTTCCATTGCCTTGTATCTCACATTGACAAACAGAGCCAATAATACTCCGACAACAGTGATTCCAATGTTCATTAATAAAATGTCTGCTTTATCCATTGTACCAGCCAGAGAAAGGATTGTATAGTTAGATAAGCTGGACGCAATCATAACTATACTCGTGATAGTTCCTTTGATTTTCGGAAACAGATCGTTCGCTGTCGCTGTCACAAGCTGAAGTACAACGGCTCCCGCGGAATATCCGACAACTGCTGATCCGATGTAGCAGATAGAAGGAGTTCTCAGCAGATAAACAAGCGCAATCATAATCGCTGCGATCAGAGGATATACGAATAAGAATCTTACCCCTTTTATCTTATTAACTAAAACAGTTGTAACAACGATAGCTACGAGAGATCCCGTACTGTAGTATGTCTGCATCACAGAAGGATCACCAATCTTTGCATATTCCTTCGCGAAATCCTGAGCACAGTTCAGCCAGAGCTGGAATGTTGCTGTTCCTGTAAATCCGATGATAATCAGCGCAATACTCTCCAATGAGAAGTTTGCATGTTTGATATCCTGGATCAGAGAAGATTTTGCCCCGCCTGCTGTCTCCATCTTCGGAAGAGGTGCGAATAAAACAAGCACGCCGATGATGGCAATGGCAACACCGCATACGTATAATAATACATTTAAGGAAAGGTTTGCTCCAACGATAGCACCGATCATAAACGGCATTAACAGCTGTGAACAGGAGATTGAAAACTTGGTGAGCATCGTTGCCATACTGGATCTTGGAGCCAGAATTTCAACACAAGCCGGGATCACACCGGTATCCAGGAATGAGTTTGCGATTCCTCCTAATACAGCTGCTATGTATGCAACCGTCATATTTGGTGACATAGCAAGGCCTAAGAAAAAGATCGCATAGGAGCCTGCGCCGATGATGGATGCCACTTTTCTTCCCAGCTTATCAGAAAGAGGTCCTGCAAATGGAAGGGCGATCAAACGTCCAAGCCCCAGCGCTGCCGCTACCATTGTTACCAGCCCGATGTCAGAAGCTCCCCACTGCTTTACCAAAGTTTCTTTTACTGCTACCTGGCCTAATACAGAACATCCGATACCATGGATGAAATAATTTAAGTATAAAATAAACGCACTGGGATAATATTTTTTGTTCATAATTGATTCCTCTCAAATTTCCTCTCTAGATTTAGTCGTATTTAATATCCAACACTTCTTTCATGTGGTCGATCGGCATATGTTTTCCGGTCCACAGGTGGAATGCCGCGTCTCCCTGGAACAGCATCATACCAAGACCGTTCATTGTCTTGCAGCCGGCTTCTTTTGCCATCTTTAAAAGTGCAGTCTCTCTCGGTGCATATATAGTGTCGGTGACGATCAGGTCCGGACGCAGGAATGACGCGTCAGGTATCACTGACTGGCCTTCAAGAGGCTTCATTCCAACACCGGTTGCCTGTGCAAACAGATAGCTGTCTGCAATCTCTTCTTTTAATTTATCTTTATCATCAAGATCATAAAGATTTACGATACAGTCTGTGTTTGCACGGATCTTCTCAACGGTTTTCTCTGCATTCTCCCAGAATTTATCTTTGATATTGAAGATTGACATTTCTTTGACACCGTCCAGAGCCGCCTGAATTTCGATCGCCGTTGCAGCTCCGCCTGCTCCTGTGATTGTCATTTTTTTGCCGATCACATCGATGTCATTGTCTTTCAGTGACTGCATGTAGCCGATTCCGTCGGTAATATGTCCTGTCAAAACTCCGTCTTCATTGACGATCGTGTTGACTGCTCCTGCCATCTCTGCTGCCGGTGAAAGCTTATCTAAGTACTTGCCTACAACTGTCTTGTTCGGCATAGACACGTTGGAACCCTTCAGTTTCAGGGCACGCAGTCCTTTTACCGCATCCTCTAATGTGTCATTGTCAACTTCAAACGCCAAGTATGCATAATCAAGTCCTAATGTGGCAAATGCTTCATTGTGCATTGCCGGTGAACTGGAATGTCTGATCGGATATGCCATCAGCCCGATCAATTCTGTATGTCCTGTGATTCTCTCTGCCATGTGTCATTCTCCTTTTCTACTTACCCTGTTGTTTCTTCACCCAAAAGTTAATTTTTTAACAACCTTACAAAAACTATTATACACGGATCTTATTGATACTTCTAATACATCTTTTAATACTTTTTAATAGATTTTTGCTATCATTTATGTTATGCTTCCTTATATAAATAGCCATTGCACTTTCCCAAGAAACGAGGTACTCTCTATGAATTTAAACCAGCTTTCTTATTTTCAAAAAATCGCAACCCTGCAGCATTATCATCAGGCAGCCAGAGAATTGAATGTATCCCAGCCCAGTCTAAGCCGCTCCATCGCCAATTTAGAAGAGGAACTGGGGCTTCCTCTCTTCCGGAAAAATGGAAGAAATATCGAGCTGACTAAGTACGGAAAGATATTTTTAGAGCATGTCAATAAAATACTCGAAGAAGTGAAGATTGCTGAGGATAAAATGAAGGCTCTGGCCAACTCCAAGGGAGGCCACATCGACCTGGCCTACGTGTTTCCACTTGCCAAATCGTATATTCCCCACCTCGTGCGCAGTTTCTTAAATTCGGAAGGTTCCAGCAATATCACCTTTTCCATGACGCAGGAAATCACTAACAAAATGCTCCGTGATCTGAAGTCTGAAAAATATGACGTCATCTTCGGCTCTTACGTATCCAATGAGCCTGAGATCGAATTCGTCCCGGTCATCAATCAGGAGATGGTTGTCATCACGCCGCTGGAGCACCCCTTGAAGCATAAAAAAGAAGTTCTGCTGGAAGATCTTCTGTCCTACCCTGTCATAGGATATGACCGCACTTCCGGCCTGGGCCAGTTTACAACTTCCATCTACCGGCAAAACCGGATGGAACCTGAGATCGCATTTGAAACCTCCGATGAAAATGCCATTGCCGCTCTCGTAGCCGAGAACTTCGGCATCGGCTTCGTGGCCCATGTGGAATCTCTGAGGGAATATGACGTGGAGATCCTTCACTTAAGCAACGTGAAACCTTATCACACTGTCTACATGGCGTACCTGAAGAACAACATTATGATCCCTGCTGTAGAGAAATTTATTGTCTTCGTAAAAAAAACGATAGACAAAAACTATTGATTTCAAAAAAAATATCAATTTGTTAAATAATTATCTTTGCTTTATAATGAACTTATCATTACAGATCACCCAAATGCAATGATAACAACCCTAATTAGAAATCGATAATCTTTTGGAGGGTACACAATGAAGTGCAATTATAAAAATATTTTCAGTCCGTTGACAATCAAAAACATGACGATGAAAAACCGCATCATGATGACACCGATGGGAACCAACTATGGAGAACAGACCGGAGAGATGAGTTTTCTCCATATCAATTATTACGAACAGAGGGCAAAAGGCGGTGTCGGTCTTATTATGGTGGAAAATGCCAGCGTAGATTCCCCTCTCGGTTCAAACGGTACAACTCAGATCAGGATCGACCACGACAATTACATGCCGCGTTTCTTTAAACTCTGTGAGACTGTCCATTCCCACGGTGCATGTATCGGACTTCAGTTAAATCATGCAGGTGCGTCCGCTCAGTCTAAACGTACTAATATACAGCCGGTATCCGCATCAAATATTCCATCCAAAGAAGGCGGAGAAATTCCCCGTCCGCTTACAAAAGATGAGATTTATGCAATTGTTAAAAAATATGGAGAGGCAGCTGCGCGCGCACAGGCTTCAGGATTTGACTGCATTGAGATCCATGCGGGACACTCCTACCTGATCAGTCAGTTCTTATCTCCTACGACTAACGTCAGAACTGATGAATTTGGAGGTTCTCCGGAAAACAGAGCCAGATTTGCAAGGCTGGTATTAGAAGAAGTCAGAAAACAGGTTGGACCGATGTTCCCAATCTTCGTCCGTCTAAGTGCCGACGAGTTTATGGAACATGGAAATACCCTGGATGATACTTTGAACTACCTCCAGTATTTCCAGGAAGAAGTCGATGTTTTCGACGTGTCTGCCGGATTAAACGGTTCCATCCAGTACCAGATCGACGCCAACTACTTAGAAGACGGCTGGAGATCTTATATGGCAAAGGCTGTCAGGGAAAAATACGGAAAACCATGTGTGACTATGGGTAATATTCGTGATCCACGTGTTGCTGACGATATTCTTGCCCGCGGAGACGCTGACATCATCGGTATGGGACGCGGTCTCATCGCAGATCCATGCTGGGTGAAAAAGGTTGCCACAGGGCACGAAGATGAATTAAGGAAATGCATTTCCTGCAACATCGGATGCGCAGGAAACCGAATCGGTGTCAACCGCCCGATCCGCTGTACGATTAATCCTACGGTAAACGACGGTGCTGATTATAAAAAGCACAAGATCAATAAACCATGCAACGTTGTCGTTATCGGAGGCGGTACTGCCGGCCTGGAAGCTGCATGTACGGCTGCGGAAGTTGGCTGCACGACATTCTTATTAGAAAAGGAAGATCATCTGGGAGGACTTTCCGTGGAAATCTCCAAGATTCCTGACAAGAAACGTCTGGCTGATTTCCCTCACTATCTTCAAGTAAGGGCATCCAGGTTAAACAACTTGTTTATCTTTAAAGGACAGGAAGCCACACTGCCGATGATCAAGGCTCTGCACCCGAATATCATCGTCAATGCCACAGGATCCAATCCTCTGCTTCCGCCGATCAAAGGTCTTCACGACCATATCGACAAGGAAGGCTCCAAGGTTGCCTCTATTTCCGGCATGATCAATCATCTGGCTGACTATCCGGAAGACTGCACAGGCAAGAAGGTCGCTGTCATCGGAGGCGGTGCCGTGGGACTGGATGTTGTAGAATATTTTGCACCAAAAGGCGCAGAGGTGAGCATCGTAGAGATGATGCCTGCCATCGGTAAAGATTTAGACCCTGTTTCTAAATCCGGTGTTAATGCACTGATGAAAAAGTATAAGGTCAACCAGATGCCGAACACTGCTCTCTGCGAAGTCAAGGCCGATTCCTTCCTCGTAAAAGCAGACGGTGAAGAAAAAGACCTGCCATTTGACTATGGATTCGTCTGTCTCGGAATGCGTGCCAACGCTCCGATCCTAGAGGAGATCCGTGAGGTATATGCGGATACCAACGTAGAAATTATCAATATCGGTGACAGCGTCCGTGCAAGACGTATCATCGACGGTGTTCAGGAAGGACATAACATTTTAAGAGTACTTTCCGACATGGAATACTTATAAATAATATTCCCCAAACTCTTTTCATAACATATTCCTTAATAGAAAGAAAGGGAACCGTCATCATTGGTTCCCTTTCTTATTGTCTCTTCAATATCTTCCTTACGGACAAGTTCAAATAAATCTTTTGGCTGGAACCTGGAAGCAAAGGTTTCCCACATGAGATCCATCGCCTCCTGAAGCCTTGAACGATGCAGTTTTGCAATTTCTATCCTCATTTATTTCCTCCCCGGCTTTGGCTGGTCCTGTTTATTGATTCTGTTTTTTTCAATTATATTTGTTTCTCCGGCTTCTATCAACCGAAGTTTACTTACAGAAAATAGAAACTGCCGGAATCTAATTTACAATTCCGGCAGATATCCTGATTATAGTTTTAATCTTCTTTTTATCTTCTCAACAGCTTTTTTTTCAATACGGCTCACATAAGATCTCGATATATGAAGTTCTTTTGCCACCTCTTTCTGAGTCATTGGTTTTTTGCCATATAATCCGTATCTCATGATCAGAGTTGTTTTCTCCCTGGACGGTTCCATCTCATCCACCATTTTATACAAATCTCTGATTTTTTCCTTCAGGTCCAGTTCATCTACGATATCGTTTTCATCCGCCCCCAGTACATCCAAAAGATTAATTTCATTCCCCTCTTTGTCAATCCCAATTGGCTCATATAACGAAGTGTCCTTTGCACTCTTTCTCTCCTGCCTCAGCATCATGAGCAGTTCATTTTCAATGCATCGGGAAGCATAGGTCACCAGCCGGTGCCCTTTCTCCAAGTTATAGGTATTGATCGCTTTAATCAGCCCAATCGTTCCCACGGATATCAGATCGTCCTTATCCCTGTCAAAGTTATTATATTTTTTAACAATATGTGCAACCAGACGGAGATTGTGTTCTACTAATATATTCCTGGCCTCCATGTCCCCCAGGCGGCTTTTCTTCAAGTAATATTGTTCCTCTTCCTGTGACAGCGGTTCTAAAAATGCCTGCAAGTAAAGCAACCTCCAAGCCTTTTTAACATTGTATGCCTTCCTCTGTCCAATAGTGCTTTTCCCTCTAAAAGATATTTCACCGGCTGTAAGGGTTCTCTCAAATGTGTTAAACTTACAATATAAATTGTTTTATTTAGGAGGTCTGCTATGAACGATTTATATCATATTGATGAGAATTCAAAATGGGAAATGGTTTTGGGGAATATACAAAATATGATCCAATATCTTGATCAGGAATCCATGCATAACCAGATCGATCTTGTGGCAAGCGGTCCTGCTGTCTGTGAACTTCAGGATGCCGTCTCAGAAAAGATGGGAGCATATGAAATTGCTCTTTATAAACTTCACATGGGAATTTTTAATCTGTCTTCTTCCAAGATATTTTTTACATTCCTCCAGAAACATATTTTATATATTCTTCCAAACACATATTTTTCTTTTTCATTTCCCTTGCGGCTTTCTTTCCCACATACCGGTAATGCCACGGTTCATATCCGATTTTTGTAATATTTGTTTTATTCTTTGGATATCTGAGAGTAAATCCGTATTTCCAGCTGTTTTCCATAAGCCACTGCTGTTCTTTCCTCTTTTCCTGAGTCTCATCAAGCACCGGATAATCAACTGCCACGATATCCACAGCCAGTCCTGTCTGATGCTCACTCCGACCCGGAAGCGCAACCCATCTGGATGCCTTCTCCCTGGCCTCAGCCTCCGTACATCCCTGATTCAAATACTTATTGATATCACGCTCCAGAAGATACGTCTGGCGCTCTTCTGTCCGGTATGCAGAACAGACGGAGGGATAAAGTCCTCTTTTTCTGGCCGCATCCATCATTCTCTGCAAATCCGGCAGTATCCTCCGGTCCACCTGACATCCGTTGTTTAATGTAGTCAGGTCAGGCCGAAAACCATCCGGCACATAATTTTCATGATTTATTAATATTAAGTTCCAGGGAATATTAACTGTCTGTTCTTTTTGTCTTGGCCTTACAAATCTGCTGATTGGTATTGTATTTTTTACCGGCTGCTGCGTAGACGTACAGTACTGTATCACAAGAACCGTCAGGATCCAAGCGCCTATGATCTCTAATACAAGCAGGACAAAATACTTATGTCTCCTCTGTATATATTGTTTCTTTCTCATTGGTCCGTCACCCTTCTTTCCAGAGAATATTATCTCTGGTATTATCATACCCGGACCTTGTATCACAATTCATTCAAAATTCCATCGAAGTTGTATCATCTGCTGACACTATTTTCATCTCCATAATTTACTTCAGGGTGAATATAAAATTCCCCTTCTTCCGCAAATTTTTTGCTGAAGAATATAAATGAATAGCACACATTTTCACTGCCTGACTTGTATCTTACAAAATGACTGGTTTTTATTACTGCAATTTTGTTTGTTTCTCTCAATCCAAGGTACCGGTCCCAAATCCCTATGATCTTTTCAGCATCCACAGCCTTGATTCCAGTTCCTTTTACACTGTCGAGGCTTAAGATTTTATGTGAAGAATCATCAATGACCAGTGACAAACTTTGATCCGCTGACTGTATAGATACAGTTTGGACTCTGAGACGTCTTGCATAATTTTTTGTATCCAGATAAGTCGTGGTAGTTTCATAAAACATCATTGTATTTTTATTCAGGTCAAGCTTTGGAAACATTCCCATCTCTTTCAATTTTTTTAATTCATTGATACAAACCTTTTTGAGTTCTTCTACCTCTGCCGATCCCCACTCATAAGACTGGTTCGTCACGGCAATTTCCTCCATTGAGTTATCGGCTTCCACAATGAGTGCTAATTTTTCGGCTATGGTTAAGGTATCTGTCCGGATTTCCGATGCATCTTCCACCTTGTCCAGTTCCACCCGGCCCCTCATTTTCTTATCCTGATATCCCGATATCAGGGACGGCCATAAAATACAGGAGACTGCCAAGGCCGCTGAGAAAAGGCAGATCAAAACATTCTTAAATTTCATCGAACCTCTCCTTTCTGAGCCGAACTGTGACTGCCGTTCCTCTTTCCAGCCGACTCTCAAATTTCATCGTTCCGCCGTGCAGTTCCACGATCCGGCGGCAAAGAGAAAGTCCAAGACCCGCTCCGCCTTCTTTTCTGGCTCTGGACTTATCTGCCATATAGAATGCTTCCGTTATCCTGTTAACATCTTCTTTTGCCATTCCTCTTCCGTTGTCTTTTATCGCCAGAATATAACCGTTTTCATCTGATCTCCCTTCAAAGCGAATCAGTCCGTCCGCATCCACTGCCTTCCTGGCATTATCCATAAGATTCACACAGAGACTCTGAAGCAGATCCGGTTCTCCCCATATGATCCCCTCCTCAAAAGAAGTTTCAAGCTGAATACCTGATGTTTCCAAAAGAGGCCCTGTAAGATGAATGACTTTATCAGACAGCTCTGCTGCCGAGACTGGTCTCATGGAAATCTTCTGCTTGTCAAGAACGATCAGATCCATCAGCTTTAAAGATAAAGCTTCCAGACGCTTTCCCTCCTCAAAAATATAATTTGCCGCCTGAAACCTCTGCTCCTCACTGAGTCCTCTGGACCGCAGGGTATCTGCGTATCCTATGATAGAAGTCATAGGCGTTTTCAATTCATGTGCAAAGCTTCCCATAAACATCTCCTGGCGCAGTGCGGAGTCTTCAAGTTCATAGATCTTTTGTTCCAGCTGCTCTGCCATTGTATTAAAATCTCCGGCGAGAAAACCTATCTCATCCTCGGACACCACTTCCGAGCGGATCTTTAAATCGCCCGCAGCGAAGTTTCTGACCGCCCGGGAAAGTATTCTCAAAGGCCGGGTCAGCCATCTGGACAGACAAAAAACAGCAATTCCCAAAGTTACGACCAGAATAATGGATATCTTCTGATACAGCTTCATCTGATTTTCTTTTAATTCATAAATCGAGGTAATATCTCTTACATTTTCCAGGTAAAATACTTCTTCATCCACGGTGAAGCGGCAGGCCGACTGCAGATAATACCTGCCGTCCTGTTTGAGAATGGAGTATCCGGTATGTTTTTCGTCCAGAGCCTTCATTACCTGATCCGGTACACGAAAACTCAGATCAGAAAACAGCTCCCGGAAGGAACTGTCACAAATCCGAAATTTTCTTTCCTTTCCCGGAGATGAGAGACTGATAGATCCGGCCAGCTTTTTAACCGTGTTTCTCGGTGAACCGCTGTCCGGAGGAGATACGGCAATGGAAGCCCCCAAAGTTGCCCGGAAAATATTATTTTCCTGATATGACATCCCTACGGTCTGGCGCAGAGAAGACTGAAAAGAAGACTGGATCAAAAAATACCCGCCAACGCTGAATGTGAGCATAGTAAGTGAAATAATGCTTAAAAATACTTTCCAGGAAAACTTCATTGCTAATCCTCCAGGCGGTAGCCCACCTTATAGACCGTTTTTATTTTCTGTTCCCATCCGATTTTTTTTCTCAGACGCTGCACGTGCAGATCGACTGTCCTGCTGTCTCCCATGTATCCGCTGCCCCAGATCTTCTCATAAATAAAGTCCCTGAATAGGGCAATGTTTTTATTCTGTATCAAAAGCAGGAGCAGCTCGTATTCTTTGACTGTCAAATTTACGGGCTGCCCCTGTTTTTTTACGATCCTGGCTGACATATCAATCTCCAGATCTCCTGCCTTCAGACGGCTTTCTGTCTTCTGACAGCGCCTGAGAACTGTCTCTACCCTTGCCAGCAGTTCTGCAATCTCAAATGGCTTGGTCAGATAATCGTCTGCCCCTGCCTTCAGTCCCTTTACTTTATCTTCTGTATTGGCCTTGGCCGTAAGAAATATGACCGGGATCTCAAGAGGCCTGATGTAGTCCATCAGCTCATAGCCGTCTATCTCCGGCAGCATGATATCCAGAAGAATCAGATCAAATCTCTCCAGTTCCAGCCGGTCGGCCGCCTCAGCCCCGTCAAAAGCACAGACACAGCAGTATCCCGCTGCCGCAAGATTCATCTGGATTAAATTTGATATGGCCGGCTCATCCTCGACGATTAAAATACGGTTCATATTCCTCTCCTCAGCTTTCCATTTATATGTTGAAAAATATAACAGATCCTTGTATCCTTTTTGTATCCTCGGCTGCAAATGTCCATTATAAATTCAGAAAATCAAACGGCTCCTTATTCTGTAAAAAGTGCATGAGCATATAGGCACACATGATGGCCACATGTTCCTCCTTCAGTATCCTTTTCACTTCTTCCCTGTCTGCAAGCACAATTTCAATCTCTTCAGAGTCCTCCTGCCCTTTTTTGCTCGGTGTGCCGCTTGCATACCCATAAATCGTTGCACAGGACTCATCCGTCATGCCGACAGACATAAAGCCCGGCTTTTCAAACATCAAATCGGCATCGATTAATTCCAGGGAAAGCCCTGTTTCCTCCTTTAATTCCCTGATTCCTGCCTCCCGGTAGTCTTCTCCTTCTTCCACCAGACCTGCCGGAAATTCGTATATATAATCATCGATCGAATATCGGTACTGCCTGACCAGCACGACCCTGTCTCGTTTTTCACCGTAGAGGCTGTATACAATAATGCCGTCCGGATCATTGCGCTTTGTCTTTAATTTCAGCCGTTCCATATTTTTAACCCTGGAAGCGATATAGTAATTCAACGGTTTTCCAACCCGGTTCGTTCCTTTTAAATGATACAGATTCAGATGTGGATTATCTGTCAGTCTGCTGACTTCACTAATTTTTTTCATGCCGAATGCTCCTTTTCTAATGATGCATCTTTTTGTTCTGTCTGTTTATATATATATTATATCGGATATACGGTTCCCGGGAAAGCCTTTATATTACAGGGAGGCGGCACATTCAAACGCAAGTTCCATGTATTTATTAAAACTTTTGATACCGTACTCCGCCAGATCTCTTTGTTCCCATCTGTCTGCATCGAGATTATCCGCACCATATAAAAACTGGACAAACGGAATCTTACGAAACTGCGTGACTGCCAAAGCCGCAGAACATTCCATCTCAACCGCAAGGCATCCCTGTTCTCTGCGCTCTTTCACTGTACTCCTTGTTTCCCTGTAAATCGCATCCGTGGTCCATGTCTTGCCGGTCACATAAGACATTCCGCATTTCTTTAAACTATTCTTTAATATATTTACAGACGATGTCTCCGCATGGATTTCCTCACTGGCCGGCATATAGTGATAGCTGGTTCCCTCATCTCTTACCGCAGAAACAGGGACAATTATTTTATCCTGGACAGCGGACTGGTTCAGGACCCCGCAGCATCCGAACATTACTATTTTTTTCGCTCCCAGTGCTATGATTTCTTCTAAACCGGCCGCACAGGCAGGTGCACCTACTCTGGATAAAAAAAACGCGATGCTCTTCCCGGCATAATGCATTTCATAGACTGGGAGATTCCCGTTTGCGCTGCACAATTCTGCAATCTTCTTTCCGTCATTTAACTCAGCCAGCCGGTCGATCATGTCCACTGAAAAAGTGGTGATGCATACCTCCGGAAAATCCGTTTTTTCTTTTATAACATCCCCGGGATTTATCAACGCCGTTTTTGTATTGTCGCAGCGGTCAAATATAGTCGCCATATCTTTTTATTCCTTTCTCACTAATAAATTTCGGATTTCCTTCATCATTCTTTCCGGCACTTCTCTGTTAACCGGCATAAGTCTGCTGTACATTCTCACTCCCTGATAGGAAAAAATGATCAGGTCAAACACCGCAGATATATCGACAGGATAGAATTCCTTCCGGTCAATGCCATATTGAAGAAAGCTCTTCCATGTATGACAGGAAGTTAAATACTGACGGTACAAGGCATTCTCCCCGGCGGCATTTTCCTTCATGCTGAAATATTCATAAATCGCAGTGCTCAAAGAGCCTTCACTGTCGATCATTTCCTCCTGATAGCGTTTTAAAATATCGTCCAGAATGTGAACCGCAGAAAGTCCCAGCTTCATTTTCGAATGAAACTCCTCATTCTGAGAGTCCATCATTTCATCCACGATTTCTTTAAAAATCTGTTTTGTGCTCTCATAGTGTCCATACAAGCCTCCCCGGCTTAACCCCGTGATCTCACAGATATCTTTCATTGTAACTTCTTTAAAACCCTTCTCTGCAAACAAAAGACAGGCTTTCTCCCTGATCAATCTCCTCGTCGCTTCACCTCTTTTATTCACGGAACGCCTCCTTTCCGACATATATGTCTATAAATAAACTATACGACATATATGTCGGAAAATCAATGGTATACATCCATGTACCAAAGAAAAGTACCCATTAGACAAAAGAACTCTCCCAAAATAGCTTCTTTTGTTCAAGTAACACTTGTCCGGCAGGTATTACGTCCATTTTCTACATGATTGGAGAGAGGCATTCTAAGAGCCGAACGGAAATCATACGGAAAATGTCGCTCGGGTGGACGCGCTCCGCGCGATAAGGTATACTTAGCGATAAGGTATACTTATTATATAGTTTGGAGTGTGTTTATTGTTTTATTGTAGAAAGGATGGTTTTTATGGATATTGGAGAAGGTATGAAGAAGATCCTGCTGGCCGGCATCGGTGCTATGGCTGCCACGGCGGACTCTGCCAAAGATATCGTCGAGGACCTTGTAAAAAAAGGTGAACTCACTGTAGAACAGGGCAAGGTTGTAAATGAAGAGCTTAAACATAAAACAAAAGAAAAACTGAAAGATCATGTGACTGTAAATATTGTAAAAGACTATGGAGACTTGATCGATGCCGTGGATGATATGTCCGCAGAAGATTTGGACCGTTTAATGGAAAAGATCAATTTGAAAAAGCAGGCAGATGCCGAGATTCGGGAGGATGCCCCAGAGGAATCAAAAGAAGATGAGCAGTGATGTCTCTAACCGGCGGCTTTTAGATATTCTCACGGTGTTAAAAAGGCATCATCTCTCAAGAGGGATGACCCCTCAAAAGCTGAAAGAGATTCTGGAAGATCTGGGGCCTACGTATGTCAAGCTGGGCCAGATTATGTCCATGCGCTCTGATGTGCTTCCTGAAGCATACTGTACAGAATTAAAAAAACTCAGGACCGAAGTAAAACCGCTGGACTTTTCTCTGGTGAAACAGGTGGCCGAACAGGAACTCTGCCGTCCCCTGGAATCTGTATTTTCTGAGATCCGTCCGGCTCCGCTAGGTTCTGCTTCCATCGCACAGGTTCACTTAGCGGCGCTCGCAGGCGGCGGACGAGTTGTCATCAAAGTCCAGCGGCCTCATATCCGGGAAACCATGGAAAATGATATTCATTTTCTAAAAAAAGCCGCCAAAATCATGAAAATTGCCATGGGAACCGGTGACCTGATCGATTTTAATACGATACTGGATGAACTTTGGAAAACCTCTCAGGAAGAGATGGATTTTATAAGAGAAGCGGACAATCTGGTGCGGTTTTATGAAAACCAAAAAGACATTGCCTATGTCACCTGCCCGCAGGTGCTCACTGAGTTTACCACACCCCGTCTGCTTACTATGACCTATATCGACGGTATCCAGATCGATCATATCCATGCACTCCGCAAGGCCGGATATGACATGACGGAGATCGGCGAGAAAGCTGCAGAAAACTACTGTAAACAGATCCTGGAGGATGGTTTTTTCCACGCCGACCCGCATCCGGGAAATCTGTGGATTGCGGGAGGGAAGATTGCCTGGCTGGATCTTGGCATGACAGGACATCTGTCTGAACACTATAAACAGCTCCTCAGAAAAGCCATCTCAGCCCTGTTAATGCACGACATCTATACGCTGAAAAATGTCCTCCTCACCCTGGGAGAGCCAAAAGACCGCATTAATCATGCCAGGCTCTATACGGACGTGGATGATATCGTCAGCCGTTATATGACTTTGGACTTCGGCGAGATGCGCCTGGGAGATTTGATTGAGAAGCTCCTGGATCTTGTAAAAAAGCATAAAATCGCCATCAGCCCGGATATCACGCTCCTCGGCAGGAGCATGATTACCATGGAAGGCACATTGGCCGCCTGCTCCCCCGAAGTCAATATGCTCTCGATCCTTTCTGTGCATATGTCATCCATGATCTATGATGACCTTGACTGGAAAAAAGAACTGTTCCGCCGGGGTCGGACAGCCTATGCGTCTCTTGATAAATCCATGGAAATCCCGTCCCAGCTTTCCGACCTGTTAAATATCGCAAAAAACGGGCAGACAAAATTAAATTTAGAGCTCACAGATGCAGATGACCTGGTGAAAATGTTTCACCGTTCCGCCGGTTATCTTGTACTTGGGATCATCTCTTCCTCTCTCTTTGTTGGAGCAAGTCTTCTCTGTATGACGGAGATGAAACCATTATTTTTTGGTATCCCCTGGATCAGCTTTATTGGATTTGTTCTATCCGGGCTGATGATTGTATACTTGCTGTACCGTATTTTATTTCGCCCAAAACCCTGAAAATGCGGTGTGCCCGGTGGCTAGGCTTTATCTTTCAAAGCATATCTGAGGATCGTCTTCTTATTCTTTGAATCGGCCTGCCTGGCTCCTGCCACATAAATTTCCCGGTGCCAGTGATTCCGCCTTTCATATCCCTTCTCTTTGACAAACTTATCCATCTTCGCAAAGGATTCCGGTTCATCGTCAAATGGCCCCTTATGCATCATCTGGACACACAACCCTACCTCCTGAGAGAAAAACTCCACCTCTTTGAGCAGCTGATGAGGCTTCTTTCGGGCTACTGCATCATATGCTTCTTTAAACATCTCCTCTGTGATCACGTCCGGCTGCTTCAGCATAATCCGGTAAACAAAGCGGTCTTTATCCAAAGGATGCTCCGGATCAGAGGTCGTCCAGATTCCTTCCAGCGGATAGACTGCATAGTCCTCATACTGACTGTCGATCTTCTTAACGCAACCTTCTGAGCAGGCTTTTTTATATCCATTCTTGATTTGAAATGCAAGTGAATATAAAACACCGACTCTCTCTGAAAAATCTTCTTTGTTAGGATCACCTTCCCCGCAGATCATAATATAGCTCTGTCCGGGTATCTCGATCAGAGACGGCTCCTGTTTTGCGCTGTAAATCTCCTTCTCCTGTTTTCTCCATTCATATTTCATAAGAAATTTCATCTCCCTTCCTACAATAAATGATACCACTCTGAACTTGTCATCCCATGTCATGTTAAAAAAACATCGGCATAAAAATATTGCCGATGTTTTGAAACTTAACTTTATTCTTCTTTTCGTCTGAGCAGATATCCTTCTGGAATTTCTTCCCCGAAATCCACATAGATCATCTGCCTTGGATGCGGCGCACTCTCCATGGAAACGCCGTCCTCATCCTCGATCGCTTTTACGGTCACCTGGAGGTTTTCTCCTCCCGGTATCATTACCTCGATGGTCTCACCTACGAGAAACTTGTTTTTCTGTTCCAGCAGTGCATACCCTCTTTCATTGTGTCCCTGCACGATGCCGATATAGGTATATTCCTTCACATAAGTATTACTGTCATAAATCTGAGAATGTTCATCTGTCTTCCCATAATAAAATCCCGTTGTAAACTGCCGGTAAGTGCACTTGGAAATCTCCTGCCTGTAATAATCCATATTGGCAAAATATTTCTCCGGTGACTCCTTGTAATCGTCAATAGCCTTTCGGTAAGTTCTCGCAACCGCCGCCACATAGAGGGCAGTCTTCATCCTTCCCTCAATCTTCAGGCTGTCGATTTCTGCGCCGATCAGGTCATCCATGTGTTCGATCATGCAGAGGTCCTTGGAATTAAAAATATAAGTCCCCCGTTCATTTTCATACACCGGCAGATATTCGCCCGGCCTGGTCTCCTCTACCACAGAATACTTCCATCTGCACGGATGGGTACACGCACCTTTGTTGGCATTCTGTCCGGTAAAATAATTGCTTAAAAGACAGCGCCCCGAGTGGGATATACACATAGCCCCGTGGACAAATGCCTCAATCTCAAGATCATCCGGGATGTGCTCCCTGATCTCTTTGATTTCCCGAAGAGACAGCTCTCTGGCAGCCACCACACGGGATGCGCCCTGTTCATGCCAAAATTTATAAGTGGCATAGTTGGTGCTGTTGGCCTGGGTACTGATGTGGCGTTCAATCTCCGGACATTCCTCCCTGGCGATCATGAAAACACCGGGATCGGAAATGATCAGTCCGTCCGGCTTTATGCTTTTCAGCTCCCTGAAGTATTCCCGGATACCGCCGAGGTCTCCGTTATGAGCCACAATGTTGGCTGTTATATAAACTCTGACTCCGTGCTCATGGGCAAAACGGATTCCTTCCTTTACATCGTCCATAGAGAAATTTTTGGCTTTTGCTCTCAGCCCGTACATTTCTCCTCCGATATAAACCGCATCCGCTCCATAGAGTACAGCTACTTTCAGTACTTCCAAATTGCTTGCTGGTATAAGCAGTTCTGTTTTTCTCATGTTACTCTCCTGTTTTCATACTCACTGCCACCCCGTCTCCCACAGGAAGCACGGATGTCTCCAGCAGAGGGTGGTTTTTCAGTGTATATAGGTACTCCCTCATCCGCTTGTGAATAGTCCGGTCCCTGCGCTCAACCGCATACCTGGATCTTACGATATCCCCATCCTGGAGCACATTGTCGGAAACCAAAATGCCTCCCTCAGGAAGCAGCCGTAAAATATGTTCAAAAAAACGGATATACTGGCCTTTAGCCGCATCCATAAAGATAAAATCAAAGGTTCCGGATAGCTCTTTGAGGATCTGGACAGCATCCCCTTTCAAGAGAGTCACTGCGTCCTGTACCCCCGCTTCGGCAAAGTTTGCCTCGGCTTTCAGTATCCTTCCTTCATTCCGTTCAATGGTTACAACAGTCCCGCCCTCCGGTTGAAACTTGTGCATATAAAGAGATGAAAATCCCACAGCCGTTCCGACCTCCAAAATTTTCATCGGTTGCTTCATCAGCACTAATAATTTCAGAAACTCTTTTGTCTCAGGCTTCACGATCGGCACATGATTCTTTTTGGCTTCACGCTCAATCCTTTCAAGAAAAGCGTCCTCCTCCCTGATCAATGAACGGAGATAATCTGTTACATTTTCATCTACAATCATTTTTTCTCCTTTTCACGGATATCCCCGCACAGCACTGCCATGATCTCATCAATACCCTGAGACTGTGACAGACTGTACTTGCCGGGAACAAACTCCGTTTCTTTATATTTTGAGAAAAATTTTCTTACTTTAAATCTGTTTTTACCGATGATCAGATGCTTCTCATAAAGCTGATCGGCCACCTTTCCGGTCCCGTCTCCTTTGGAGATTACCACCTGAATCTTTCTGGTGCTGGAAGCATCGTATGCCTCGTTTGAGAAAGCATGATAGGCAAAAGAATACATGCCGAAAAATAATCCAACGATCAGACCTATGATCAGTATCTGATGGATCACCTTCCAAAAAAGCCGGAACAGGTCATCTCTATTGTTTTTTCTCTCTTCATCCTTTGTCATCATCTGCCTTTGCACTTTCCTTCCCCACGTAAAGCTTTATACTTCTGTAATGATCGGAAGGATCATCGGATCCCTCTTCGTCTTCTTCCAGATATAATTGCTCAGCGTGTCCCGGATACAGGACTTTAACTTGCCCCAATCGGTAATGTTTTTTGTGAGACAGCTTTCCACCGCATCTTCCACAACCTGTCTGGCTCCTTCCATGAGGCTTTCAGATTCTCTCACGTAGACAAAACCGCGGGATACGATATCCGGACCTGCCAAAATGCTGTTTCCGTGTTTTTCCAAAGTCACAGTAACAATGATCAGGCCATTTTGTGACAGCTGTCTTCTGTCGTTCAGTACAATATTTCCTACGTCTCCGATGCCCAGTCCATCTACAAGGATTCCCTGGGCAGGGACTTTACCGGTAACTTTCCCGGATTTTTTGTTTATCTCCAGGACGTCTCCTTCTTCCATAACAAAAACATTTTCTTTCGGAATCCCCATCTCCAAAGCCAACTCACTGTGCCGCACCAGATGACGGTATTCTCCATGCACCGGTATTGCATACTGCGGCTTCGTCAGTGCATAGATCAGGCGGAGTTCTTCTCTGCACGCATGACCGGATACATGGGTATCCTGGAATACGACTTTAGCGCCTTTCATCGCCAGTTCGTTCATAATATTGGAGACATTTTTTTCATTTCCCGGAATCGGACTGGAGCTGAATACGATCGTATCTGTAGGTTTGATAGAAACCTTACGGTGCGTATTGTTTGCCATCCTTGACAAGGCTGCCATAGTCTCGCCCTGGCTTCCCGTGGTAATCATAACGATCTGATCGTCCGGTACATTTCTCATCTGATCTGTCTCAATCAGAGTATTCTTAGGGATTTTGATATATCCCAGCTCTGAAGCAGTCGCAATGATATTTACCATGCTCCGGCCTTCTACCGCTACCTTCCTTCCATGCTTATGAGCGGAATTAATGATCTGCTGCACACGGTCAACGTTGGAAGCAAATGTGGCTACGATAATCCTTCCGTTTGGATGAGCCGCAAATAAGCTGTCCAGTGTCTTGCCTACATTCTTTTCAGACTGTGTGTAGCCTGGGCGCTCTGCATTTGTACTGTCCGCCATAAGCGCAAGGACACCCTCTCTTCCGAGTTCTGCAAATCTTGCCAGGTCGATCGCCTCTCCGAAAAGCGGAGTATGATCGATCTTAAAGTCACCGGTATGGATGATCAGCCCTGCCGGAGTGTGGATGGCAAGAGCTGCCGCATCCGCGATACTGTGGTTGGTCTTAATAAATTCTACCGTAAAGACTCCCAGTTTTATCACGTCGCCGTGTTTTACGACTGTCTTTTTCACCTGCTTTAACAGTCCATGCTCTTTTAACTTATTATCGATCAGTCCCATCGTAAGTTTTGTTGCATAGACCGGAATGTTGAGCTGTTTTTCAATATAAGGGATCGCTCCGATATGGTCCTCATGTCCGTGGGTAATGACCAGTCCCTTGATTTTCTTTGCATTTTCCTTTAAATAGGTCACATCCGGGATGACTAAATCAATTCCGAGCATCTCGTCATCCGGGAAAGCCACACCGCAGTCAACGATCAAAATGT
The DNA here is from genome assembly GCF_910574135.1 of Anaerostipes faecis. Classification (NCBI taxonomy): domain Bacteria; kingdom Bacillati; phylum Bacillota; class Clostridia; order Lachnospirales; family Lachnospiraceae; genus Anaerostipes; species Anaerostipes faecis. The sequence goes on from NZ_CAJSYK010000006.1 coordinate 85,786, forward strand.
TGTTATTATATTCAAAGGCTGTTATATTCATACCGATCTGACCGAGGCCGCCGAGAGGAATGATCTTTACCGTTCCCGTATTCCTTCTCTGAGCCGTTCTCGGACGTCCCTGTGCTTTTGATGCGGCTGTCTGTGTCTTCGTCTGAGTCTTCTTCGGCGCTGCTTTCGCTTTCGCAGGCGCCGTCTTCTTCGGTGCCGTCTCTTTCTTTTGCGGCTTTGCCCTGACCGCGAGTTCCTTCGACTCATTCGGTATCACTGCCGGAGTTTTCGGCTGACTGTACTTTTTCGGCCAAAAGTTTTTTGACTGCTTCTTTTGCTGCTGTCCTTCTGTCTTGTTACCTACACTTGTGTTGTCTGATTTCAAAATAATTCCTCCATTTTATTACTTCCGGTTATTTTGACAATCACGACAATATCCGTACATCTTTAATTCATGATCATGGACGATGAATCCGGTCGTTTTCTCGACCTGTTTTTCCAATTCATCTAATAAATCATCGTCGAACTTTAAAACTTTTCCGCAATTCACGCATATCAAATGATGATGGTGGTGCTCATTTTTATCTTCTTTTCCGATTTCATAGCGAACATATCCATCATCTAAATTCAATTTATCAATTAATCCTAATTCACAAAGTAACTGTATGGTACGATAAATTGTCGCAATCCCGATTTCGGGAATGTCTACTCTAACCAATTCATAGATTTCTTCCGCGGTCAGGTGCTGGTCCGGTTTTGATGAAAGTGCCTTTAATACAGTTTTTCTCTGATTCGTCACTTTTAAACCCTTGCTCTTTAAAATTTTTATAAAAGATTCTTCGTTATAGCCCATCAAACCACCTCAAAATCCTGCTGCATTTATACTGTCAAATCAAAATCCTCGATTAATTCATTGAATATCTTGGATATGATCTCAAGTTCTTCTTCATCTTCTACGATCTCATAGGAGACATAGTCATCCTCCAGTGAGATTTCTTTCATAATCAAAACTGTCCCGTCTTTATCCACGGAATCCGCAACGAGCAGGTAGTTTGTCCCTGCCAGTGTCGTCTGTTCCAGCACCATAAATTCAATCTCCCGGCCCTGGTCATCTAAAAAGAGAATTCTGCTCTCTTTGTCTTTCATTTTATCAATCCTTTCTTTACAGAGAATCCAGATACCCCTGTAAAATCATCGATGCAGCAACCTGATCAATGACCTTTTTCCGATTTTCCCTCCGGACGCCGCTTTCCATCAATACTTTATTGGACGCAACAGTAGAAAGGCGCTCGTCCCATAAGATCACATCCAGTCCGGTTCTGCGCACTAAACTATCGCGGAAAGCTTCCGTTGCCATTCCGCGTTCTCCGATCGTATTATTCATATTCTTCGGATATCCGAGGACGATCTTTTCAACCTTATATTCGGCCGCGATCTCCTCGATCCTTGCATAAGTCTTTCTTAACTTATTTTCATCTTTTCTCGTAATGGTTTCAAACGGCTGCGCTGTGATCCCCAGCTCATCGCTCAGGGCAACGCCCACTGTCTTTGTCCCATAATCAAGCCCAAGTATTCTCATAATCCCTACTTCAGCCTTGTATCAATATAATTTACAAACAGGGCCTCGATAATCTCGTCCCTCTCTACTTTATTGATCATGCTTCGTGCATTCTTATGGCTGGTAATGTAGGTGGGATCCCCTGACATAATGTAGCCTACCATCTGGTTCACCGGGTTATATCCTTTTTCCTCCAGTGCTTCATAGACATGCTCTAATATTCTGTGCACGTCCAGTTCATCTTTCACCACGGAAAAATGCTGTGTCTGATTCTTATCCATATTCTCACGTCCTTTTTCGTATCTTTTTTTTATTCTAATATATATCCAAAAAAATAGCAATGGATTTTCTACACATTTCCTGCCACATATCCATCACCGCTGATACCGGTGAGTTCAACTTCCACAATCTGATTTTCCAGAGGTTCTTCACTTTCCACCGCCACTTTGACGTATTCTTTTGTGTGTCCCACATAGAAATTTCCGGAGCTGTTTCTTAATTTTTCTTCGATCAGAACTTTTCTTCGTGTCCCGATCTGCCTGCGTTCAAACGCATTTTTATGTTCCTCGTTCATGGCGATCAGGACTGCGCTCCTTCTGGCTTTTTCCTGATCATTTACCTGGTGTTCCATGACGGCGGCCCTGGTGCCTGCTCTCTTTGAATATTTGAAAACATGCATTTCATACAGGTCGATTTCTTCCAGAAACTTTCTCGTTGCCTCGAATTCTTCTTCGGTCTCCCCCGGAAATCCTACGATGATATCCGTTGTCAGTGCGGGATCTTCGTAAGCTTTTCTCAGGATCTCTGCTTTTTCTCTTATCTCGTCCGTCGTATATTTCCGGTTCATCCGTTTCAGGGTAGCATCGCATCCGCTCTGAAGGGACAGATGAAAATGTGGACAGAACTGCTCTATATTTTTAAGCCTTTTTACAAAATCTTCTGTGATGATCCCCGGTTCCAGAGAACCTAAACGGATTCGATCCACTCCCTCGATCTTTCCTATTTCTTCGAGCAGATCAATCAGTCCTTTGTCCCCGTCAAGATCCGTCCCGTAGGAACACACATGAATCCCTGTGATGACAAATTCCCTGCATCCATTTTCTGCAAGGCCTCTGATCTCAGAGAGTACATCTTTCGTATCCCGGCTCCGGACTCTTCCTCTGGCATAGGGAATAATACAGTAAGAGCAGAACTGGTTGCATCCGTCCTGAACCTTGATATACGCTCTCGTGTGTTCATTTAAATGTCTCACATGCAGCGCTTCGTATTCGCTTCCCGAGGACAAATCCAAAACCTCAGCGTCCCGGCGGTGGCCTTCCAGGTAATTTTCGAGGATCGGGATCAAATCTTTCTTTTTATTATTCCCAATAATCAGATCGATCAGCGGATCTTTTTTCAATTCATCCTTCCCCACCTGGGCATAGCATCCCACGGCGGCCACCACGGTATCCGGATTCAGCTTCTTTGCCCGGTGCAGCATCTGCCTGGACTTCCGCTCTGCTATATTCGTCACAGAACATGTATTGACGATATAAATATCCGCACCCTCTTTGGGGCTGACGATCTCAGCCCCTGCATCCGTGAGCATGTCAAACATAGCATCGGATTCATATTGATTGACCTTGCATCCCAAAGTCACGACTGCGGCTTTCACATTATTTAAACTCATGGAGTGTTTCTTTTCCTTTCGTTGTTATTGACAATTCAAATGTTAGCTTGTACACTATCGTCATTGGAGGATGAATCATGTGCGAAGTACAATTAATGCTGAATTCCATAAAAAAGGTCAACGACTTTATCAATATTATCAAAGAATATGACGGCGGCTTTTACATAATCTTGGGTTCCTACCTTTTGGACGCCGCAAGTGTCATGGACCTGTTCAGCCTAAACTTAAATGAACCAATTCTTCTGGCCTTTCAGATTCCCGAAAAAAGGGATGAGATTCTTCAAAGGCTGGAACCCTTTCTCTGTTCTTCCCCTCAGTAACCCATTCTTTATTTTACAACGATCACTTCTGTAGTTTCGATCGCTTTTTCCATCAGTTCATCTATGACATCAGAAAGATTTTCTTCTGATTTCTCAATTTTCTTTAAGTTTCCTTTGGTCACAGGATGTTTTGCCACAAAGATCGTACAGCAGTCCTCAAACGGCTGGATTGAAGTCTCAAAGGTGTCAATCCTCTCTGCGATATTTACGATTTCCTGTTTGTCCATTCCGATCAGCGGACGGAACACAGGCATATGACACACGTCGTTTGTGATCGCCAGGTTATGGATTGTCTGGCTGGCAACCTGACCGATACTCTCGCCGGTGATCAGCGCCAGTGCGTCATTTTCCTTTGCAAAGTGTTCTGCGATCTTCATCATATAACGGCGCATGATAATCGTAAGCTGGTCATGCGGACATTTCTCGTAGATAGCAAGCTGGATATCCGTAAAGTTTACCACATGAAGATGGATCGGCCCTGCATACTTTGAAACAATCTTTGCCAAATCCACGACCTTCTGTTTTGCCCGCTCGCTCGTATACGGAGGTGCATGGAAGTAAGTCGCATCAATGCGCACCCCTCTTTTGGCAATCATGTATCCTGCCACAGGACTGTCGATCCCCCCTGATAAAAGCAGCATGGCTTTTCCGTTTGTTCCCACCGGCATGCCTCCCGGTCCGGGGATCTCCACAGAATAAATATAGATCTGCTGTCTAACCTCAATGTTTACGAGTACGTCCGGACAGTGCACATCTACCTTTAATTCCGGCCACGCATCCAAAAGCTTTTCTCCCACCAGACAGTTGATGTCCATAGAATTCATCGGAAATTCCTTATCTCCCCGTCTTGCATTGACCTTAAAGGTGAAATCTTTCTTTCCATACTGGCTGTCGATGTAACGTACTGCAGCATCCGTCAGATGTTCCACATCCTTTGTATGCTCGATCACCATCGGACAAATGCCCGTGATCCCGAAGACAGTCTTTAACGCTTCCACGGCTTCCTCATAGTCAAAATCCTCCTGTCCTTCCACAAAGACGCGCCCGGACTCTTTTCTCACTTTAAATTCTCCCACCGGCTTCATGGCATACTTGATCTGTCTGACCAGTGCATCCTCAAACATGTAGCGGTTTTTCCCTTTAATGCCGATCTCGGCATATTTTATTAAAAAAGCTTGTACTTTCATCTTTTCTCCTTTTTATCTTCTTACGAATTTCCTCAGCATCGGAACTAATTCCTCCAGCGCCGCTATGACCTGATCCACTTCTTCCTTTGTGTTATAGACAGAAAAACTGAACCTTAGTGTCCCGTCCCGGTACTCAGGGCTGAGTCCGATGGCTGACAGAGTACCGCTTACATGCGGGCGGTTGGAAGAACATGCCGATCCGGAAGAAACATAGATTTCCCGGTCTTCAAGTGCGTGCAGCAGCACCTCACTTCTGATGTTTTTAAAACTGATGCTTGCCACGTGGGGCGCATCACCGGAATTGTCTTTAATCTCGGGAATCTCCGTGATCCGGCTTCTGAAATACTCTCTGACTTCTCCGATCTTCTGTGCATTTTCTTTCAGATGCCCTGCCATGATCCCGCAGGCCTCTGAAAGTCCCGCAATCCCTGGAACATTTTCGGTACCCGAACGCATTCCTTTCTGCTGTCCTCCGCCTAAGATCATCGGCTGTATTTTTGTCTTCTCTTTCACATACAAAAAGCCGACACCTTTTGGAGCATGGATTTTGTGGCCGCTCATGGACATCAGATCAATTCCTGCCTTTTTCGGTATCACCGGAACTTTTCCGTATCCCTGGATTGCGTCTACGTGGAAGACTGTCTCCGGATTTTTCTTCTCTATGATGCTTCCAATCTCTTCTATGGGTTCCACCGCGCCGATCTCATTGTTGATCAGCATACAGGAGACAAGGATCGTATCCTCTCTGATACTGTCTTCAAGCTGTTTTAAATCGACAATCCCTTTTTCATCCACGTTCAGATAGGTGACTTCAAATCCTTCATTTTCTAAAAAGAACATCGGTTCATACACAGAGGCATGTTCAATCTTCGTGGTGATGATGTGTTTTCCCCGCCTTTTGTTGGCCATTGCCGTTCCAAGGATCGCAAAATTATTGGACTCCGTGCCTCCGGATGTAAAAATGATCTCTTTTTCCTTTGCCTTCAGCGTCCCTGCGATGATCTGCCGGGCCTTTTTCACAATATTTTCCGCCTCGATCCCTTTTGTGTGCTTGGCAGAGGGATTTCCATAGGATACTTCCATCGCCTCATTCATGACCTTCAGAACCTCCGGAAATACTTTTGTCGTTGCCGCATTATCTAAATATACCACCATGTTATTCCTCCAACTCAAACATTAAAACCGACAGCATGGCCATGCCGGCGGTTTCCGTTCTTAAAATTCTTCTGCCGAGGCTTAAAACCCTGCCTCCCGCTTCCTTCAGGCGTTCGATCTCCGAAGGTTCAAATCCTCCCTCCGGTCCGATAAAAATACCGATCGAATCCTTGCCTTTTGTCTTCCTGATCAGCTTTCTTGAGTATTCCATGCCCTCAGCCGCTTCATACGGCACGAGGAGCGCAGATAAACCTTCCGCTCTTTTTACGGCTTCCTCAAACGTGAGCACCCGGCTGACTTCCGGGATCACGCCTCTCTTTGACTGTTTTGCCGCACCAAGTGCTATGGCATTCCACCGTTCCAGCTTCTTTTTCGCCTTTTTGTCATCCAGCTTCACAACGCAGCGCTTCATTTTTACCGGCACGATCTCACTGGCTCCAAGTTCTACCGCCTTTTGAATGACCAGCTCCATCTTGTCCCCTTTGGGCAGGCCCTGAAATAGGATGATTCTTTCACAAAGTTCCGACTCCACCCCGTGGATATCAAGGATTCTGGCCGAAATCCCGCGGTTTCCTTCCAGATCTTCCAGCTCACACTCATATTCCAGTCCCCGGCGGTTGGAGAGCAGCACATGCTCTCCCTTTTTCATCCTGAGCACATTTTTTATATGATTGACGTCTTCCCCTGCAATCCTGATCAGGTTTCCGTCCACCTGGCTTTCTTCTATAAAAAAACGATACATTATTCTTTCCTTTTCTTCGCTGTGACTGAGACCCACTCTTTGAGCTTTCTTGTTTTTACCGCCTCAAAACCATATCTCTCCAGCTTATCGAGCACTTCCTGTTCCTTCGTATCGATAATACCGGAGATTACGAATGCACCGTCTTCCTTCAGGAACAAATCTGCGATCTCAATCAGCGGAAGTATCACATCTGCCAGTATATTGGCGGCTACCAGATCATACCGGTGCTCTCCCAAAGACCGTGCAAAGTCCATATCATCCAGTACATTCCCGCCGTATACTTCATACTGGTCCCTGTCAATATGGTTCACTTCCATATTTTCTTCTGCCGCTGTTACGGCTCTCGGATCAATATCTGTCATGACCGTTTTCCCGGCTCCCAATTTCAGGGCAATGACAGAAAGGATGCCGCTTCCGCAGCCCACATCCAGCATAACGGTATCCGGACGGATTTCCTCTTTCAGCCCTGCTATGCAAAGTCTGGTCGTTTCATGGGAACCTGTGCCAAAGGCAGTGCCGGGATCTATTTCTATCACCACATCTCCCTCTCTTTGATCAGGAAGCTCCTCCCAGGTAGGCTTGATAATGATCGTATCATCCAGTCTCAGCGGCTTGAAAAACTGTTTCCAGTTGTTAATCCAGTCTTCTTCCTTCGTAAAGCCATATTCGATCGTGCCGTCTCCGATGTCCATGAAACTCTTTACCCTGTTGAGCATCTCCTCAATTCTGATGGTCACGTCTTCCAGATTTTCGGATTCATCAAAGTAACAGTGGAGCAGGGCCCTGCCGTCATCCGGTTCCTGGTGGTCCGGCAATACCTCGATGAACATCTCCCGAATCTCTTCTTCCGTCAGAGGCACCCGGTCCTCCACTTCCACGCCGCACGCCCCAAGTTCTGTTAGTTCATAACTCAGCATATCCTCCGCTCCTGTCACGGTGCTGATCGTAATCCTGTTCCATCCCATGAAATCTGCTCCTTTAAACTTCTTATCCGTTTCACTATACCAGTTAATTAGTGTATCACAGAAACAGGCTCAGAACAAGAAGTCGCGCATGGTTTTTGTAACTCCGGGGTACTTTCTTAATTCTTCCTCCTTTTCCTTTGGACAAATCACTGCGATATCCCTGCACCCCGCTTCATAGGCACTTCTGATCCCTGACAGGGAATCTTCATAAATACGGATACGTGCCATATCCACTCCAATAAGATCCGCCGCCTTTTTAAACATGGCGATTTTATTTTTATAAGTCCCGTCATCGTAGACGATCTCAGACGGCTCAAACCAGCGGTCCAGCCGGAAAGATTCGATAAAGAAATCTATATTTTCTTTGATGGAGGCACTGGCAATGGTAAAAGGAATCTTTTGCGCCTTCAAATAATCGAAATATGTCTCTGCTCCTGGCACCAGATGAAAATGCTCTTTATCCTCTCTGCAGAATTTCCGGTAATATTCTTCCTTCATGCGGGAATATCTGGTCAGTTCCTCCTCACTTGCTTTTCCATCCATCATATATTGAATGTTTACTATGTTCGGAGTTCCGTTCAGCTTTGTGTGCAGCTCTTCATCCGTGATATCTCTTCCCCGCAGTAGTCTGGAAATCTCTCCCCATGCCAGCACATGCTTATCATCATCAAAAAACAGTGTCCCGTTAAAGTCAAAAATTACACCTTCATATGTCTCCATTTTCTATCTCCTATTCGTCGTAAATCACCAGTATGTCGTCTTTGTAAATCTTCGTCTCACCGTTTGGAATAATGTCCTGATCTTTTCTTCTGATCATCGCCACGAGGATATGCTCCTTTAAATCCAGCTCTTTAATTTTTTTGTCTCTCCATGGATGATCTTCCTCAATCGTGATTTCCCTGAGAGAAATCTCATTTACGGCTTCAAATGACGGAACATTCACCGCGATATCATCGCCGGCCATCATCACTGTATCTCCCTTTGGAATGATGATGTCGTCCTCCCGCCGGATTACCATAGCCAGAGAGCCCTCCGGCAGGGTGACATCCTTAAGCTTCTGATTCTCCCAGTGGTGTCCGGATGAGATATGAAGCTACATCAGTGACAGACCAAAAACAATATAAAACACATTGCTCTGCATATACACTCCGCCGGCTGAGGCAAAGATTGCAAACACGATGGACGATGCTCCTCTTAATCCTGCAAATGAGACAAATATCTTTTCACGGAATTTCAGATATCTTCCCGTCAATATAAAAACCATTGCCGGCCTTGCTGCCAGTGTGAGAAACAGAATGATCACAAGAGTTGCCGGAAGTGATGAAACCATCTGAGACGGATAGGACAGCAGTCCTATGAGAAAGAATGTTGCTATCTGAGCAAGAATGGTTACATTATCGAAAAAGCGGACGACATTGGCCTTGTTTTTCGTCTTTGCATTTCCCATAAGGATGCCTGTCAGATAAACCGACAGAAATCCATTTCCTCCAAGGATTCCAGCCAGAGCATACGAGGTCAGAGCCGCTGCCAGTACAAAAACCGCATCAAATCCATCGGTACAAAACCTAAACTTCCGGATAATCTTTGGTCCGGCAATCCCCACTGCCGCGCCAATGCCAACACCCAAAGTAGAAAGTACTGCCGCTCTCCCGGCAGCGGGTCTCGCATGTTCCCAGTTTGTGGAATACCCTCCGTAAAACATGATAAAGATCAGCGCAGCGGTACAAATATTCTCTGCTGCCTGAAAATCACTGAATTCTATTTTAAAGATGCCCTCAGATCCGAACACCATACCCAGGAACATAAAGATTAAAAGGCTTGGCACCCCGATTTTATCCGAAATTTTGTTGGAAAAGATGCAGAGCAGTAAAACGACAGCACAGAGCAGCAGGTATAATTCCATAGAAACCTCTCCAGTCATGAGAATACAGTTTAATAAGTGGTAGTTTTTATTGTAACAAACCCTTCCATTCTGTCAAGAACAGAGCTTTCCATCACATTCTCCACATAAATTCTGTTCGATATTTCGGAATTCATTTAAAATTATTGACATCTAGAAAGTTTATTCCTATGTTATAATTATTATAAGCACAAAGTGGGCAAGCTCAAATGATTTCCTTACGCATCTGTGTACAGCCCGCGGAGCATTTTTATTTCAAGGGAAGGTCGTAGAACTTTTCTACTGAAATAAATAGAATTTCTATTTACTATAGATTAAATAGAAAAAATGGAGGAGATAAAATGTCAGACCAAATTTTATCTCATGGAAGTAATACTTTTGTTGAATATCCAGAAGTACGCAGGACAAAGTATTGTAAAGTTTTTTCATAGGGATTTTATTGTACAAGAAGCTCCACACAAGCTAATCGTTGGGCAACTCGGATAAACGGAAAAGGTATAATAAATCACTATATTTATAGAGAAAATCTTAATCTAAAAATTCTAAAATTTAACCAAATGACTGATGACACAATTTGGAACTTTGTAAATGATTTTTTATCAGGAGATATCAGCAGAAAAGTGTTTTGGGAATATGCAAGGTTCAAACATCCAACGAATCAAATTAGTTTTCACACATTGAGCGCTTTAAACTATCTTGAATTTAAAATAAGTGAAGAGGTGACTGAAAATGACTGACATAAAAGATAATTTATTTTTTGTTTGCACTTTAATCGAATCCATTGCACGAAAAACAAAAAATCACCGCAAAACAGTTGTGGAAAAACTCGGAACAGAAGGTTTAAAGCATCATCTAAAATATGCGGATGTCAATCATAGCCTTCCACTTGAACAAGTAACAATGGAAGTCCTTGAGGCTTATCAAATTTCTGCTGGAAACTTTGACACAATTACCCACTGTAAATATAAACTTCCCTCTGTCACCTCCATTGGGAGACTATACCAAAGACTTATCTTTAATGTACATCAAGAACATGAGGCATGGGAAGATGTTATAAAGAAAGTATTTTCCTCCTTTATCAGCGATGAAATATCAAATTTTAATTCAAGTATCTTTCCATCAATCTATATAGACATTTTAAAGCCCTGGTCAACTGCCAGGGCTTATTATATGATTCCTTATTTAATTGCAGCCAGTTCTATATAGCCTCTTGTCCCAATCGGTTCCAGCTGAATCCTCGGGTTACTCTCATCCCACTGGCATCCAATGACAGACGGATCGTATTTCTTCATCGCATTCCACACTTCTTCAATGGCCTGACAGTAGTTTTCTTCTTCAAATGGTTCGCTCTGGAACATTAAATACCTGGCAGCCGGCAGCTCTATCACATCAAATCCTTCCGGTACCTCACCGTCATAATCTTTGGATACCTCCACACCCTGGACATATTCTGATGTATCCGGCTCCCGGTAGGCAGGCGGCAGCCAGAGGCAGACAGGTTCTCCGCTGATAGATTTGATACTTAATAAAAGTCCCCATACGTCACATCCTACTTCCTCACAGTATGCAAAATAGTCTGAGGCTTCTTTTCCTCTCTTGATGATCACCTTTCGTTCCGGCTTCTCCATCACTTGAATGAATACATTTCTCAAATTTTCCATGATTGGTCTCCTTTCAATCTCCCTGAATTTCACGCCGTACGGGGTAAAAAGATATAACGGTACAGGATTCATGGCATATTCACGGGGATTGCATCCGAATTCACGCTGAAACGCACGCTGATACCCATCCACACTGTCAAATCCCATCTCAAAAGCCACGTCCGCTATTTTACAGGTACTGTCTCTCAGCTTTAACGCTGATTTAGACAGACGGAGCCGCCGGATATAATCAGCTGGTGTAGTTCCCGCATGCCGTGTAAACAGCCGATAGGAATGCCATGGAGAATACAGCGACACTCTCGCCAAGTCGGCCAGAGTAATATTTTCCGCCAAATGTTCTTCTATGAATTCCTGCATGCGCTGGACTGCCAAAATCTGTTCCCTCATATCTTTCACCTCCTTTATACCTGTCATTATAGATGGATCAAAAGAAAAACTCTCGACTATTTTTGCCTATCTGAATTTACTGTTCCAAATAGGTTGTATCCCCAATACTTTGAACATTAAATCTCCCATCCTTATATATAATTTTAGTGACGCTGGAATTTTCAAGATGTCCGGGTACTTTTTGCTCTGTCATATCAGAGAGCATAGTAATGATCGCCATTCCATGGGAGACAACCAGGACGTTTCCCCCGCCCTTTTTCTCCGTATCCTTTGCAATGTTTCTGAGCGCCTTTTGCATCCGGGTCTTAACATCCCAGATTCCTTGAGACATCCTCCATCATTTTTGAAAATTTCTCACCTTCATAGGTTCCGAAGCAGACTTCTCTGAGACCTTGTTGTTCCCTCAGGGAAAGTTCAGGTTGGCCCAGTCCCTTCAGAATAATTCCTGCGGTCTGCCGGGTTCTTCCCAGGTCGCTGGAATAAGTATAGTCAAACTTGATCCCTCTCTTTTTAAAACCACGGGCCAGCTTTTTTGTCACCTTTATTCCTTCGTCAGTTAGTGGAGCATCAGCCCATCCCTGGGCGCGCTTTGCTTCATTCAGCATAGTCTTCCCGTGCCTGACCACATAGATTACTGTATCTTTCCCTGTTTTCTCTGCCGCTTTTTCCTGTCTTTTATCTGGCACCTCTGTCTTTCTGGCGCATCCTCCCATAAGAAAAATACAGAACAATATGATAAAAATCGATATGATTTGTTTCAGCTTCATGGCAGTCCCTCCTCAGTCTTTTTGTTATATCATAACATGTGAACATGAGAAGTTAAACAACACCCGGCTATTCCGTCTCACTCCAGAAAATATCCTCAGCCACCAGACATTCCGGATTCAGTTCTACGCCTTCCAGCATGATTTCCTTAAACTTCTTATAACCGGCCCGGTCGATCAGATGGCCTCCGTGCAGGTACTCCGGCTTATAGTCCATGACCCAGGCAGAAAATTTCTGCCAGTTGCCCAGGACTCCCAAAATCACTTCTTCCGTGGCCCAGTTAAGAAACATCTTTCCGGCTCTCGGAATCTGGCGTCCTGTTCTTCCTCCCAGGATCACCCGGTAAAACTTCGTCGGTTATCATTGATCTTGATATGGTAATGGCTCGGAAAAATGATCGGTTCGATCTTCCTGGCCAGTTCAAATGTATTGAAATTACCGCATACACAGTGGTAATTTCCGATACATGCGGTAATGTTCCTGGCTCCGATGGTCGGATAGCCTGCCTTTGGCTCCCACGGCTCCGGCTCATGGGCCACCGTATCCATGCTGGCCCCGCAGAGAGTTCCGTTCACCTCTTTGATATACCGCTCCAAGCAGGCATTGACTGCCGGGATATTTTCATATTTAATGCCCGGAATATCAAAGGTCTGGCGTGTTCCGAAATGGAAGTTGCCGTCGCCCCAGGTTCTTTGGACTGGCTGAAACAATTCAGCCGCACTTTCCGATGGCACAGGACATCTTTCTCTCAAAACTCATCCACATTTTCTCCGGGTCCGCACCGCAGTTTAACAGCTCCAGCCCTGTAAATTTCATCATCGGAGGAGGTGACCAGCAGATGTTTGCCCGTAAACTCTTCAGTGGAAACTGTCGATGAAATTGATATCAGCTCCGGACAGCGGTGGGCGCACCTGCCGCATCCGACACACATGTGACGTTTTCCAAAGCGTGCCTTATAATCATGAAATTTATGGAGAATCTTATAGCGCATCCGCTCATAATAAAAATTCGTGTTTCCTCCGCTGCCCGCATATATTTCATCCTGTATATGCTGTGCATTGATGTTGCACGGCCTGGCAAAGATCAGAACGGGTTTTGCCGGATTTCTGCCCGGTTTATACTCATCCTCCGTGTAATAGGATGGGCATGACAACCTCCTTCACAGGATAGTCGGATTTTTCTTTCCAGACAATCTCTTCAAATTTTTTTCACCTCATCATAGCATATGATATCCGTGTAAGAATAACGCCCCTGTTTCAGAAAACGCTTCGGAGCATAGACACGGTAGTCTCTTCACCGCGCCTCCAATGCCCGGTCAGCCTGGGCATTGTCAAGTGAATATTCCATCTTCTTGTCCCTCCATTTCTTATTCCGGTGCTCTGCCTTAAAATTTTCATGTTTCATTACTCTCATTATACTGCCGTACTATAATTATGAATAATTATAGTTTGTTATCACAATATAATAATTTATTATCCATATATGCAGACATACTTCCTTAATGCTATAATTAACATGTATATTTGATAACTTTTTCTATACAGAAAGGACACTGCATCAGATGAAATATAAACTAATCGCCCTGGATTTAGACGGTACCTTAAACACCGATGATAAGACAATCACCCCGAAAACCCGGGATGCCCTCCTTAAAGCACAGCAGCAGGGACTTATCATAGCTCTCTGCTCCGCACGCCCGGTTCCGGGACTTTATAAAGATATGAAAACACTGGAGCTGGAAAAACACCATGGAATACTGATCGCCTATAACGGCGGTAAAATACTGCGGGCCGAGGATAAAGAGATTCTTCACCAGCAGATTTTTCCCCGCGGTCTGGCCATAGAAGTTTTAAAACATTTGGAACATTATCCGGTCACCCCGATCATAGACGACGGAGAACGTTTTTATGTAACCGATGAGAACGGATATATGGTCCGGCACGAATGCCGAAACAATCAAATGGAATGTACAGAAGTCCCATCATTGACAGACTGTCTCAATTTTGACCTGGTGAAAATTTTAATGTCTGTACGGCCCGAAGAACTTTGGGATATGCTTCCACAGGTCAGCAAGCCCTTTGAAGATACTCTGGTCTTCGTAAGAACTGCGCCTTTTTACATAGAAGCCATGCCAAAGGGACTCAATAAGGCTGAGGGACTGCGCCGGACATGTGAACTGCTTCATATCTCCCCTGAGGAAGTCATCTCCTTTGGGGATGCAGAAAACGACCTGGAGATGATCAAATTTTCCGGCCGGGGCGTTGCCATGGGAAATGCCTGCGATGCTCTGAAAGAGGCCGCTGATGAGGTGACTCTGACAAATAATGAAGATGGAATTGCACATAGTCTGGAACGTCTTTTAACTGCTGGTGGCTGCTAATACTCCTTCTGCCTTTATCCACTGTCTGTTGAATATGAATTCTGCTGATTATGGGCATGAAAAAACAGGATTATGATGAATATAAGAACATCATAATCCTGTTTTTTATTTTTTATGTTTCCCGAAAAATCCTTTATGTTCTTCTTTCTTCGGCACTTCCCCCATGGATTCCTGGAACTTTTTAAGGGCATTCTTCTGCTCTTCGTTCAGATGTTCCGGCACCTGTACAACAAGGGTCACATAGTGGTCGCCCCGGACATTCTTGTTCCGGAGAGTCGGAACACCTTTTCCTTTCAGACGCACACGGGTGTCCGTCTGGGTTCCTGCCTTAATCGTATAGTCATAAGGACCGTCTACCGTATTGATCTTGATGGTTGCGCCCAGAGCTGCCTGGGTAAAGGAAATCGGCTCCGTGGAAATAATATCGTATTCCTGTCTCTGGAATTTCGGATGCCGGTCCACGGAAACAACCACGAGGAGATCTCCCCTCGGTCCTCCGTTTGTTCCGGGCTCCCCTTTTCCGCGGATTCTGATGCTCTGTCCGTTGTTGATGCCGGCCGGCACTGTGACCTCGATCGTCTTTCTCTGGCTCACATAGCCGCTTCCGTGGCAATCCGGACATTTTTCCTTGATGACCTGGCCGGTTCCGTGACAGTCCGGACATGTCTGGACATTTCTCACCGTGCCGAACATAGACTGCTGGGTATATACTACCTGGCCTTTACCGCCGCACTTCGGACATGTCTCCGGATGGGTGCCGGCTTTGGCACCGCTTCCATGACAGGAAGCACACTCCTCTTTCAGAGAAATTTCCAGCTTCTTCGTTGTTCCAAAAACTGCCTCCTCAAAGGTCACATGAATCCTTGCACGCACATGGGCACCCTGAGTCGGAGTATTGGCCGCACGCTGGCTTCTGCCTCCGCCGCCGAACATACCGCCGAAGATATCTCCGAAAATATCTCCCATATCCCCGCCGAAATCAAAACCGCCAAACCCTCCTCCGTTGAATCCTCCGGGTCCGCCCTGCTCAAAGGCAGCATGACCAAACTGGTCATACTGCGCTTTCTTTTCAGGATCACTTAAAACTTCATAGGCCTCGGAAGCTTCTTTAAACTTTGCCTCGGCTACTTTATCTCCCGGGTTCGTATCTGGATGATACTGTTTCGCAAGTTTACGGTAGGCTTTCTTTATTTCTGATTCTGAAGCACTGCGGGATACCCCCAGCACTTCATAGTAATCTCGTTTATCTGCCATAATCGTCTACCTTCTTTTTCTCTTATACTTCTTTGTAATCTCCATCTACGACATCGTCTGCTGCACCTGCTGCTCCGGCAGTGTCTCCTGCAGTATCCTGAGCTCCCTGGGCATTGGCTGCAGCAGCTTCATACATCTTGGTGAATAATCCCTGTGCACTGTTCATGAGCTGATCTTTTTTATTCTTAATATCTTCTACCTGAGCTTCTGTAAGTTCAGCGTCTTTTGTCTGCTCTAACAAGTCTTTCAATGCTTTCAGGTCTTCCTCAACTTTGACTTTCTCTGTTGCATCTACTTTGTCGCCTGCTTCTTCCAGGGCTTTTTCTGTCTGGAATACCATAGAATCAGCTTCGTTTCTAGTATCGATCGCTTCTTTTCTCTTCTTATCCTGGTTTTCAAATTCTGCTGCTTCTTTTACTGCCTTTTCGATATCTTCATCAGACATATTGGATCCGCCTGTGATCGTGATGTGCTGTTCTGCACCGGTTCCGAGGTCTTTTGCGGATACTTTTACGATACCGTTGGCATCGATATCAAAGGTTACTTCGATCTGAGGCACACCTCTTCTCGCAGGTGCGATGCCGTCCAGACGGAATCTTCCCAGGGATTTGTTATCTTTTGCAAACTGGCGCTCACCCTGTACAACATTGATGTCTACGGCTGTCTGATTATCTTCTGCTGTAGAGAAGATCTGGCTCTTCTTTGTCGGGATCGTTGTATTTCTCTCGATCAATCTGGTTGCCACGCCTCCCATAGTCTCGATAGATAAAGACAATGGTGTTACGTCCAGAAGAAGGATGTCGCCTGCACCTGCGTCTCCGGCTAATTTACCTCCCTGAATAGAAGCACCGATGGCAACACATTCATCCGGGTTGATTCCCTTAAACGGCTCTTTGCCTGTGAGCTGTTTTACTTTATCCTGTACAGCAGGGATTCTTGTGGAACCTCCTACAAGGAGAACCTTGCTCAGTTCGGAAGCTGCGATTCCTGCGTCTTTTAATGCTGTGTTGACAGGAGTTGCTGTTCTCTCTACGAGGGACAATGTCAGCTCATCAAACTTCGCTCTTGTAAGATTCATATCAAAATGTTTCGGTCCTTCGTTTGTCGCTGTGATAAACGGAAGATTGATGTTTGTGGTTGTTGCAGAAGAAAGTTCTTTTTTCGCTTTCTCGGCAGCTTCTTTCAGTCTCTGCATTGCCATCTTATCTCCGGATAAGTCAACACCTTCCTGTTTTTTGAACTCGTCTAACATGTAGTTTGTGATCACATTGTCGAAATCATCTCCGCCCAGTTTATTGTCACCGGCTGTTGAGAGAACTTCGATGACGCCGTCTCCGATCTCGATGATGGATACATCGAAGGTACCTCCTCCGAGGTCATAAACCATGATCTTCTGTTCATTTTCATTGTCCAGTCCATAAGATAAAGCCGCTGCGGTAGGCTCGTTGATGATACGTTTTACATCGAGTCCTGCAATCTTACCTGCATCTTTTGTTGCCTGTCTCTGAGCATCGTTAAAGTAAGCCGGTACTGTGATGACAGCTTCTGTTACTTTTTCTCCAAGATAGTTTTCTGCATCCGCTTTCAGCTTCTGAAGTACCATTGCTGAAATTTCCTGCGGTGTATAGTTCTTGTCATCAATCTTTACTTTGTAATCTGTTCCCATGTGGCGTTTGATAGAAGAAATTGTCTTCTCTGCGTTTGTCACTGCCTGGCGTTTTGCAGGTTCTCCGACGATACGCTCATCTGTCTTTGTGAATGCCACGACAGACGGTGTTGTCCTCACACCTTCTGCATTTGTGATAACGGTTGGTTTTCCGCCTTCCATAACTGCTACACAGCTGTTTGTTGTTCCTAAGTCAATACCAATAATTTTACCCATGATAAATTTCCTCCTAAAATAAATCTTTCTATATTTCCAATGCTTTCGCTTGATTTCCTCAAGTGTCTTACATTTAGTTCGCTACTTTTACCATACTGTGCCGAAGTACGCTTTCTTTATACATATATCCTTTTTGAAGCTCTTCGACCACAACATTTTCTCCGGCTTCTTCGTCTTCCACGTGCATCACCGCATTGTGGAGATTGGCGTCAAACTCTTTTCCCTCGGCATCCATGGCCTTCACTCCCAATTCATCGAGAGTTCCCATAAGCTGCTTATAAATCTGTTCGATGCCCTGAACAAACGGAGAATCTTTTTCTTCTTCCGCCACGGCTGAAAGCCCCCGCTCAAAATTATCAACGACCGGAAGAAGTTTTTCTAAAACTCCCATGGCTCCCATGTCATATCTCTGAACAAACTCTTTGGCCGTCCTCTTTCTGACATTTTCAAACTCTGCCATAAGGCGCTGATACTTATCGGTCAGCTCTTCGATCTGCTGGTCTTTCTCTTTTACCAGATCGTCTGCCTTCTGCTTTTTCGATGCTTTCTTGTCTGCCTTCTTTGTATCTTTTGCTTTTTCTGTTTCTTTCTCTTCTGTCACTGTATTTTCTTTCATTTCCTCTTCCTGAACTTTTTTCTCTTCTTCCATAATGCACCTTCCCTCCTATGTTTTTTTCTTGAACAGATCGTTGATCTCATCCGTCAGATTCTGGAGTGTCTTCACAACCCTCTTGTAATCCATCCGTTTCGGACCAATGATCCCGATCGTTCCGGTTCCGCCTTCCTCCAGTTCATAAGTGGCTGTCACGATGCTGCAGTCGCTCATGTTCTTGACCGGAGCTTCATCTCCGATATAAACCTGGATTCCGTGGTGGTCATCACTTTCCAATGTGTCGCCCACCAGCTTGTTCAGCGCCTTCTTTTCCACTAAAGCATCCAACAGCTCAGTAGCTGTCTCCGGCGAGCCAAGCTCAGGATACTTCAAGATATTGGAAGCACCTCCCGTATAGATCTCCAGCTGATCCGCGTTGTGGATAACGACTGCGATCTCCTCCAGAATCCTTTCCAGGATCTGGCTGTGGATTCCGGCCTGATCCTTCATCGTCTGGATCAGCTCCAGGTTGATTTCCTTCAGGGTCAGCCCCTGGAGAAAGGAGTTTAATAATACGTTCAGTTTCAGGACTTCGTCATTTGCCAGTGGTTTTTCCACGTCGATGATCTGGTTCTTTACGACATTGCCGTCTGCCACGATGACCGCCAGCAGACTGTACTCATCCACCTGGGAAAGCTGCACAAACTTGAGCTTTGTATTTTTGTACTGAGGGGCAGATACCATCGTCGCATAATTCGTACTGGATGCCAGGACATTGGCAACCTGCTTCAGCATCACTTCCATCTTGTCAACTTTCTTGACAAGCTCCAGCCGTTCTTCTTCGTCCGACTCTCTGTCCTGCATCAGCTGGTCCACATAAAAACGATATCCCAGATCCGAAGGTATCCGCCCGGCCGACGTGTGCGGCTGCAGAATGAAACCCAGATCCTCAAGATCCGCCATTTCATTGCGGATCGTAGCGGAACTCAGGTTTAGTCCCTCCATCTTGGAAATCGTCCTGGAACCAACGGGTTCCCCGGTCTCCAGATAATTTGCTATAATCGCTTTTAGTATTAGTCTTTTACGATCATTTAAATCCATGGTATCTTTCCTTTCATTATTAGCACTCAACTCAAACGAGTGCTAATATCTATAACATAAGTTATCACTTTTAAAAATCATTGTCAACCCCTCCTATTATATTTTTTCGTTAAAAAAATAGTAGGAACCTGTTTTTCTGAACATTGTTCCTACTATATCCAATCTTTATCATATTATTTTAATCTTACGGCAAAACCGAAAAAAGTTCTTCTTTCGCTGCATTCAGTTCACCGGCCTGTTCCCTCGTAATCTTTTCAAGCTTCACATGTTTGAGTGCTTTCTTTAAATTTGCTGCTGCATCTTTGATGGCTTTCTTCTTTTCTTTTTCGATCTCTTTCTTGTGCTCTGCAAGATACTGCTCCGCTCTGACAAGCGTCTCTTCCGCCTCATGGTAGGACTGAACCGCTTCTTTGTGTTCCTTATCAAACGCTGCATTTTCCTTTGCATTACGGATCGCCTGTTTGATTTCTTCCTCGGACATATTGGAACTTGAAGTGATTACAACGCTCTGTTCCTTTCCGGTCCCCAGGTCTTTTGCCGATACCTTTAAGATACCGTTGACATCAATATCGAAGGTCACTTCGATCTGAGGCACCCCTCTCACAGCCCGTTTGATCCCCTTGAGCCGGAAATTGCCGATGACCTTGTTTTCATTGGCCATCATACGTTCTCCCTGGAGAACCTTGATATCCACGGCTGTCTGGAAATTGGCGCCTGTAGTAAAAATCTGGCTGTGACGGGTAGGAATTGTCGAATTGCGCTCTATGATCCTGGTAGCCATACCTCCCATCGTCTCGATGGATAAGGAAAGCGGTGTTACATCCATGAGCAGCACTTCATTGGTTCCGGCCTCTCCTGCAAGTTTCCCTCCCTGGATGGCAGCTCCCAGTGCGACACACTCGTCGGGATTTAAGGACTGGTCCGGACGCTTTCCGGTAATCTCTGCCACCTTCCGCTGTACCGCCGGGATCCTCGTAGACCCTCCGACCATCAGCACCCTGTCGATCTCTCCTGCAGACAGTCCCGCATCCTTCAGCGCGTTTCTCACCGGTTCTTCGGTTTTTGATACAAGGCTGTAAGTCAGCTCATCAAACTTTGTCCTCGTAAGCTGGATATCCATGTGGTGTGTCTCACCCCGTTCCACGACGATGAACGGCAGGTTGATATTTGTCTCAGACATGCTGGAAAGTTCGATCTTGGCTTTCTCTGCCGCTTCCCTGATCCGCTGCATTGCCTGGACATCTTTTTTCAAATCAATTCCATCTGTCTTTTTAAAAGTTTCAACCAGATACGCTGCCACTGCCTCGTCAAAATCATCACCTCCCAGGTGATTGTTTCCTGAAGTTGCCAGCACCTCAATCACACCGTCTTCGATCTGAATGACAGATACATCGAAAGTACCGCCTCCCAGGTCATAGACTATGATTTTTTGCTCCGTTCCGTTGTCCAGCCCGTAGGCCAGTGCTGCTGCAGTAGGTTCGTTTATGATACGCTTTACATCAAGACCTGCGATCCTTCCCGCATCCTTGGTGGCCTGTCTCTGGGCGTCATTAAAATATGCAGGCACGGTGATCACTGCCTCTGTCACTTCCGTTCCCAGATAGCTCTTGGCATCTTCCTTTAATTTCATCAGGATCTGGGCGGAAATCTCCTGTGGGAGATAATTCTTTCCGTCGACTTTTACCCTGTAATCCGTTCCCATATGCCGTTTAATGGATGACACTGTCCGCTCCGGGTTTGCCGCAGACTGCCTTTTGGCCGCATCTCCAATCAGTCTCTCCCCATTTTTGGTCATGGCCATGACCGACGGCGTTGTCCTTGAACCTTCCGCATTATGTATGACAACGGCTTTTCCGCCTTCCATCACGGCAATACAGCTGTTGGTCGTCCCTAAATCAATCCCTATGATCTTACCCATAAGTCCTCCTGTTTATGTTCCATTGTTAATAAGGCCTGCAGCAGCAGTTGATGAGCATATTCAGCATACAAAGCTGCATGCAGCAGCTGCTTCCCATACTGCTTCTTCCGTACCCGGACCCCATATTCTGATACCAGTTTCCGCTCTGCTGCATCTGCTGGAGGAGCATCCGGTATTCCATGTTCGAAGGGTCCATCTGTACGGCCGTCTGCGCATGCTCCAGCGCGGTTACATTGTTGCCGATGCCCATGTTTGCCACAGCACTGAAATAAAACCACTGTGCATTTCTCTCTGAGATACCTCCGAGCACCTGAAGCGCCTCCCGGTAATGTCCTGCCCGCAGGTAATTATAGGCGGCCGTCATTTCTGCCGAACCGGTTCCGGCATTGCCGTATCCCCCATAGGAGGACTGCTCTCCCTGATATGGATTTCCATATGGGTTTCCGCCGGATGCGCCGTACTTTCTAAAGTCCATAACCTTTTTGTAGGCCTCCTGGACTTCTTTAAACTTCTGCTCTGCATATTCCGGCTGGTTTAAGTTAGCATCCGGATGATATTTCTTGCTCAGCCTCCGGTATGCTTTTTTTATTTCCTCATCAGTCGCATCCTGGGATACGCCTAAGATTGTATATGCTTCATCCATCTCACTCTTCCTCACTGCCTTTTCTTTTGTTCTTTGCGATCTCAAATTTCGTCCATGCTCCAGAATAAATGATATTCCTGAGAATTTCAATATCCTTTAAGATCGGCAGGCGTTCAAACACAGCGGCACACTCCGTCATCATCATAGTCAGGACCGTCTCTGCTCTCTGATCAAACTCTTCGCTTTTCGCATAAAAACTCCATGGATTGTACCGTTCGTTCTTCAGATCATCGGATAAATCTTCGTAGGCATCCATCAGATAGATGAACTTTCCAAGAAAGAATCCCATCGTTCTCAGATCATCAGACCACTCATCCTCCCTGAAGACAAAAATCTCTCCGAGCATCTTTCCCGTGAGGCCTGCCACACGATCCAGCTGATCCGTGTTCTCCCCTTCACAGACAGAAAGCTTCTTTATATAATCTCTGACAGCCCGGCTCTGTCTCGGATATCTCCGGGCGATCTCCATACATGGTTTCCTGATGCCATCTGCCAGCAGAAGGCTTTTAAGCTTCTTATCGTCCTGCCAGTCATCCAGCAGATTATAATAAGTAAGAAGCATTCCCATATCCGCCGCATAGTCGCTCAACTGATTGCACATAACCTTCTGCCTTTTCGTTGGGTGGAGTCCGCAGAAGTGCTTACCGGAGTGAAGCTTCGGCTCATAAAGCCCGTTTAATAAAATGGCAAGAAACGTCATGTCAAAGCTCAGCGTCAGCTGACCTTTTTTTCCGTAATGCTTGTAAAGCCGCCGGCACAGCCCGCAGTAATAAGCACGGTACCGCTCATAATCTTTGATCTTCATCTCAGGCTTATTGACAGTCAAATATCCAAACATGCAAGCCTCCTTTTACGATCTCGCCTGGAATTCTTTCCGGCATTTCGGACAGGTGATCACGATATTCCCCTTGCCCTTCGGTACCCTGATATCCTGACCGCAGCCCGGACACCGGAAAAACTTGTGCGTTTTGCGCTGTTCAAAATGAAGTTTCTTCCTCCTGAAAAAACCGGTAATCTTGCTGGTCCTCCTGAGAAATGCCGCATTTTCAGCCGATCTTTTGGCAATGTTCCTGGAAAAAATCCGGAAATAGGAATAAATCAGCAAAACAACCCCTAAATAATATAAAAGAAACGCTTTCTTTATAAATATAGGAAGAAACATCCCCGCCAAAGCCACGATCAGCAAAAATTTCGAAAGAGAATCTGTACCGTAACGCCCTCTTAAAAAACTCTGAATCTTATCTCTCATCATCTCACCTTTCTTTACGTTCAAATGTAATCATGAAACACTGGAAAATGTCATAGGTAACATTATAGCATTTTCATTTGCCGGAAAACATAAAGAAACTATAAAATATCTGAACTTTTTGTGTCATAGAAAAATACATGCCTCATATAATGAAGAAAGGAGATGATGAGATGACAGATTTAACAAGGCTTCGCATGGAGCAGGAAAAACTGAAATTAAATCAAAAATACGCCTCCCATTCCGATCCGTTTCACACAGAACCGGAAGAGAGCGCCAGCTACTGGTCTTTTCTGAAGCTGCGCACGATTTTTTCTATCATTCTGCTGCTGTTTGTCCTCTCCCTTTCTAAAACAGCCGGTTCCAGAGATGCCCAGAAAATCAGGTCCGTCATTCAGCACATCGACCAGAGAGACCCTTATACCCAAAAAGCTCTCAATGAAATCCAAAAAAATTTCCATTAACCCTCAAACAGCCGCTTCCTCTTATTCGTTGGAAGCGGCTGTTTGCAGATTATTTTTTCTTTGGTTTGGGCTCCGGAAGTTCCTCAAATGAAGCCCGAAGAAAACGGTGAAGCAAGTCCCGATCTTCCGGATCTTCGATGAGAAAATAAGGTTTTGCCCCGTCATAGGGCGGTTCTTTCGGACACGCAGGCAGAATCTCTTCCCCGGCTTTCGTGATCTTGACAAAAAATTGATTATCACAGATGACACCTATAAATTTCCCGTCCAGATAAATACCGTATTCTCCGAACATTTTTCTGTAAGAGACATCTCCGGCACCCTCTGCCTGACCGCATACATATTCTACAAATTCAACACTTGAAGCCATATCTTCACCTCCTGTCATCATACTTAGAATAGCAAAAGGAACAGGACAGCTGCATGTCCTGTTCCAAATCTTCCTGTTAATTTCCTTCTTTAACCTGACAGAACTTTTTCTTTCCCTTTTTCAGGAGCAGACGTTCTTTGTCATCAAAATCTGCCGAAGTAAACACCTGTTTAAAGTCCGTCACTTTCTCCCCGTTGACGGATACGCCGCCCTGGATCACGGTCCTTCTGGCATCAGATCTTGTAGAGCAAAGTTTCGTATCTACCAGCAGAGTCAGTATATCGAGTCCTTCTTCAAGCCGTGCCTTGGAATACTCATGCACCGGCGCATCCTCACTGGCCGCACCCTGCACAAACAAGGCTTTTGCTCCGGCCTGTGCCTTCTTCGCCTCTTCCTCGCCGTGGACGATCTTCGTCACTTCATATGCCAGCACTTCTTTTGCTTTATTGATCTCGGCATCCTGAAGCGCTCCCAGCCTTCTCACCTCTTCCATCGGAAGGAAGGTTAAGAGTCCGAGACACTCTTCTACTTTCACATCTTCGATGTTTCTCCAGTACTGATAAAATTCATACGGAGAAGTCTTTTCAGGGTCCAGCCAGACGGCTCCCGCCATCGTTTTGCCCATCTTCACACCGTCGCTTCTGGTAAGCAGGGTAAGCGTCAGCCCAAACGCATTTTTCTGCTCCTTGCGGCGGATCAGATCCGCGCCCGCAAGAATATTGCTCCACTGGTCATTTCCACCCATTTCCAGGGTACATCCATATCTGCGGTTCAGCTCCAGGAAATCATATGCCTGCATGAGCATATAGTTGAATTCAAAAAATGTAAGTCCTTTCTCCATACGCTGTTTATAGCACTCGGCAGTCAGCATTTTGTTGACAGAAAAATGTACTCCGATCTCTCTTAAAAAATCTACATAGTTTAAGTCCAAAAGCCAGTCTGCATTATTTTCAAGGATTGCCTTGTCGTTGTCAAACGAGATAAACCGGGACAGCTGCTCCTTAAATCGCATGGCATTGTGTTCAATGGTTTCTTTTGTCATGATATTTCGCATGTCGGACTTGCCGGAAGGGTCACCGATCATAGTCGTGCCGCCCCCTAAAAGGGCAATCGGTCTGTGCCCTGCTCTCTGCATATGCATCATGGCCATGACCGTAAGGAAATGCCCTGCGGTAAGGCTGTCTGCGGTAGCGTCAAACCCGATATAGAACGTTACCTTTTCCTTTCCAAGCAGATCGCGCAGCTCCTCGTGGGTCGTCTGAGCGATAAAGCCTCTTTCCTGCAAAATATCGTATACATTTTCACTCATTGGTCTACTCCTTTATCTAAATTGTTCATTTTCAATTTCAGCCGTGTAATGAATTCTGACTTTTACGGAAACTCTTCGATGATCTTTAACAGCAGTTCCCATGTCCTCTTGACGGAAGGCACAGAAAGCCTCTCACCAGTCGTATGAATATCAAATATATCCGGCCCGAAAGACACGATGTCCAGCCCCTCGATCTTGGATGCAAAAATGCCGCACTCCAGTCCTGCATGGATCATCTCTACTTTCATTTCCTTTCCGTACATCTGCCGGTAAGCCTTCAAAAATACGTCTCTTAATACCGAGTCCTTCTTATATTCCCATGCCGGATAATCGTTGACCCGCTCATAACTGCCGTTAAGCTTCCGGGCCAGAGACTCAAGGCGGCCTGACAGCTCCTCTTTATAAAGAGGCACCGAACTACGCACGCCGAAAGAAAAAGATATTTCATCTCCGTCCATCTTAAGAATCCCCAGGTTTAAAGAGCTTTCCACCAGACCTTCGATGTCTTGACTCATTGTGTGTATGCCGTTTGGTGTATGGGTAAGAAAATAAAACACTGCGTCCTGAGTATCCCTGGTAAGACAGTCCCTCTTTTGGGGATCAGAGAATTCAAGTCTCACCACCATGCCGTCATCGGTATCACGAAACTGCTCTTTAAAGCTTTTAATCAGTCTTTTTGCCGCCTCTTCCAGTGCCTCTCGGTCTTCACAGATCAATTCCACATAACACTCGTTGGGAATAGCATTATCTTTCTGTTCCGAAGCCCCGTAGATTCGGTTTATATGAATCCCTTTCACGCCGCAGAGCAGCCGTCCCATCAGGATATGGGCATTCCCCCGGTTTTTATCGATCTCGGTTCCCGAGTGTCCTCCCAGGAGGCCGGTTATGGAAACCGTGCACATTCTGCCCGTTATCTGCTCATATTTAAGAGGAAGGGAGACCTTGACTGTCGTTCCCCCTGCACATCCCGCAAGCAGAATTCCTTCTTCCTCCGAATCGATATTCAGAAGATACCTGCCTTCAAGAACCGAGGTGTCAAGGGCCGTGGCTCCCTCCATGCCCACCTCTTCTTCTGTAGTGAACACCACTTCCAGAGGTGGATGTTTCATTGAATCATCGTCCAGGAGCGCCAGGCAGTAAGCCACCGCAATACCGTCATCTCCTCCCAGCGTCGTTCCTTTTGCAGAGACAAAATCTCCGTCGGTCTGAAGTTCAAGCGCGTCTTTTGCAAAATCCACCGGACTGTCAGGGTCCTTCTGGCACACCATATCCAGATGCCCCTGAAGGATCAGGGCCGGCTTATGGGCACAAGAAGGAGAGGCCTCCTTTTTGATAATCACATTATAGTGGTCGTCCTGTATCACAAAAAGGCCTCTCTTTTTCGCAAAGTCCACGCAGAAATCACTCACGGCCTTACAGTTGTAAGAGCCATGAGGAATCGTTGTCAGGATCTCAAAATATTCAAATACTTTTTTTGGTTCTAAATGATCTAATACCCCAAAAGTCTTCACCTCTAATTTTTAAAACTGTGGATTGGCGCAGGAATTCTTCCGCCGCGGTTAATAAAATCATCACATGAAAATTCATTGACTGGCATGACCGGAGCGTATCCCAAAAGACCTCCGAATTCCACCTGGTCTCCCACATCTTTTCCGATGGCCGGGATAATCCGGACTGCGGTAGTCTTCTGGTTGATCATTCCGAGAGCCATCTCATCAGCGATGAGTCCCGCGATCGTCGCCGCCTTTGTCTTTCCTGGGATTGCGATCATGTCAAGACCCACGGAGCAGACACAGGTCATAGCCTCTAATTTTTCCAGAGTCAGGGCGCCTGCGTTGACCGCATCGATCATCCTCTGGTCCTCGCTGACCGGAATAAATGCTCCGCTTAAACCTCCCACGTAAGAAGATGCCATGACGCCGCCCTTCTTTACCTGGTCATTCAGCATGGCAAGAGCCGCCGTGGTTCCCGGTGCACCTGTGTACTCAAGGCCGATCTCCTCTAAGATCTCTCCAACGCTGTCGCCCACTGCCGGGGTCGGCGCGAGGGAAAGGTCGATGATGCCGAACGGGATTCCAAGGCGTTTGGATGCTTCCTTGGCAACCAGCTGTCCCACACGTGTGATCTTAAACGCAGTCTTCTTGATGGTCTCACAGAGAACTTCAAAATTCTCCCCGTGTACCAGTTCGATGGCACGTTTCACAACACCGGGTCCGCTGACTCCCACATTGATGACAGAATCTGTCTCGGTCACGCCGTGGAAGGCGCCTGCCATAAAGGGATTGTCATCCGGAGCGTTGCAGAATACGACAAACTTTCCGCATCCTAAACAGTCATTGTCTTTTGTCAGTTCGGCAGTCTCTTTGATCATCTCCCCGATGAGCTTTACGGCGTCCATGTTGATGCCTGTCTTTGTACTTCCAACATTGACAGAAGAGCAGACAAAATCTGTTTGTGCCATAGCTTTCGGTATAGAACGGATCAGCAGTTCATCCGCTTTCGTCATGCCTTTGCTCACCAGTGCGGAATATCCTCCGAGGAAATTGACTCCCACCTGCTTTGCCGCCTTGTCAAGCACCTTTGCAAGCTCTACGAAATCATCCGAAGTTTTACAGACATTCCCCGCCACCAGTGCGATCGGAGTGATGGAAATCCTTTTGTTTACGATTGGAATTCCAAACTCCTTTTCAATATCCTTCCCGGTTTTCACAAGATCTTTCGCCACCGTGGTAATTTTCGCATAAATATTTTCTTTTACTTCAGAGAGCGTGGAACCGACACAGTCCAGCAGGCTGATCCCGATGGTGATGGTTCTGACGTCCAGATTCATCTCTGAGATCATCTTATTTGTTTCGATTACTTCATTAATATTTATCATTTCAGACCCCCGTTAAATCCTGTGCATTACATTAAAAATCTTTTCGTTCTGTGCCTGAATGACAACGCCTAACTCTTCTCCGATCTGTTTGAGTTCTTCTGAGAATATTGTGATATCTTTTGTCGCCTCGGAAGAATCCACAACCATCATCATGTTGAAAAATCCCCCTGTGATGGTCTGGGAGATATCCAGAATATTCACATGATTGTTGGCCAGATAGGTGCAGACCTTTGCGATAATTCCAACATTGTCTTTCCCTACCACTGTAATTACTGTCTTATCCATTTTAAATCCTCCTAAAAATATGTATCTTAACTGACTTTTGTGATGGATGAAATGCTGTCTCTCTTTGCCACCTCCATCAGGAAATCCGGCTTTGTAAGCGCGACCTTTACGGTCTCATAGGCCAGCTCTGCAAAGTTGTTCTCCTTGCTTAAATGTCCCAGATAAACCTTCTTTGTCTTCTCCGTCACAGTATCTTCTATAAGCTGGGCACACCGCTCATTGGACAGATGTCCGTGATCCCCCAGTATACGCCTTTTCAGATAATACGGATAACTTCCCACCTGGAGCATATTCACATCGTGGTTTGCCTCTACAAACAGGATATGGGAATCTCTGATCTTTTCCACCAGATATTCATCGTAGTCTCCAAGGTCCGTGGCAATGCTTGCCTTGAACCCTTCTGAATAGAAGGAATAGCATACCGGGTCTGCCGCATCATGCCAGACATGTGATGCCTCCACTGTTATATCGTCAAGCTGAAACGGGTGATCCGCCTCGATCGGATGAAACAAGTCCTTGTCTACCTTTCCGATGTATCTGCTGTCCAAAACCGCATCAATGGTCTTTGCCGTGGCGAAGACCGGAAGTCCATATCTTCTCAGCATCACTCCCAGCCCTTTGATGTGGTCGGAGTGCTCGTGGGTGATCAGTATCCCGGAAAGCTCAGACGCCTTGGTATCCAGTTCGTCCAGAGACTTTTCAATCCTCTTGGCACTGATGCCGCAGTCTACCAGAAGCTTGGTTTCCTTTGAACCTACGAATATAGAGTTGCCTTCACTGCTGCTTGCAATACTTGTTAATTCCATTCTTCTACCTCAATTCATCTTCGTCCGCATAAACACATGCGGCGAATCTATCTGCCATTATATCATAAGGTAATAAAAAATGTATAGCATTTTCAAGTCAACATCCTGCAAAAATTTTTTATCACTCTTTGCGTTATAATGGATTTGAAACTATTTTTCTCCCTGCCGCGTCTAACTTTTGTAGCTACAAAACAAGGAGGTTTCATTCATGACAAAGATACAGGAGATGGAAGATCTGACAGCCGGTATCATTCTCGATGAATATGAAAGCCTGTACCGTATGGCTTATACTTATGTCCATAATGAAAGTGATGCCATGGATATCGTTCAGGAAAGCGCATATAAAGCTATCACCAAATGTCATACGGTAAAGCCCCGGTATCTGAAAACCTGGATTTGTCACAACAGATTATGAAGTTCTTCTGAACAATGATTCCTTCCTTTCCATCCGGATCCGAACCGAGACTTCAGAAGCAAGCTCTCATTCCTACAGCCGTATTTATAACATCAATAAAAAGACAGGCAAGATCATGAAACTTGGCAGCCTGTTTCGAAAAAAGCTGATGTCCCGGTGGACGAATTCAAAAAAATTTCTGCCTCACAGAATTTTTACCTGACGTCATCCGGAGATCTGGTGATCGTATTTGACAAATATGAGGTTGCTCCGGGATATATGGGTGCCCCTGAATTTACAATTTCAAAGAAGCTGCTTTCTTCCATCTTACGATAAATAACAAAAAACCTGACACAGTGCTGTCAGGTTTTTTCTATTATAATAGAAATATCCGGAAAGGAGTTTAATTATGGATGAATTAAAAATAATCGCTGTAGACGAAAACAATATCGGCCAGGAACATATCTGCTGTGCTATCACTGACAAGAAAGGTGAAACCTGTGTATCTTCCAAAAAGGCCTGGATGCAGGAACGTTTTCCGGACGGGCTGGTGTTCAGAAAGCTTAATGTGCGCGGAAAAGTATTTATCGAATATATCCCTGCCGAGAACGCATAATTTGAAAAATTCATACAGCAGAACTTTTAAATTTCTGCTCCCAATATCTCTGCGATCTGCCGTTTTGTCTCATTAAGACTTCCGGAATTGTCAATGATATGCGTCGCTGCTTTGCGGAAGCTCTCCTCTCCCGGCTGGCTCTTTATCATGGAGGCCGTTTTCTCATCTGAGTAGCCCCTTCCCTTTTTCAGTCTCTGAAACCTCAGATCTTCTCTGGCAAACACATACCAGAGCTGGTCAAATCTCTGTTCAAATTCTGCCCCTGTGAGCAGGGCTGCCTCGTAGACGATCAGCCGGATATCCGGATCACTCTCCATGCTGTCCATCCGGCGCAGGATCTCTCTCTCCACATTTGGATGGGTAAGGCTGTTCAGAACCCCGAGTTTTTCTTTGTCCTTGAACACGATGGCACCCAAAGCGGCACGGTCGATCGTTCCCTCGTCAGTTAAAATACTATTTCCGAATTCCTTCACAACAGCCTCATAACTTTCCGCCCCCGGCTCCATGAGTTCATGGGCCACCCGGTCCGCCTCGATGAGACCGGCCCCGTATTCTTTCCTTAAAATATTCAATACCTCACTCTTTCCGGACCCTACACCTCCGGTGATTCCAATGACTTTCTTCATTTATTTTGCCTCATACCAGCTGTTTCCAGTGTGAATGTCAATGCTCAGCGGCACAGAAAGCTTTGCAGCGCTCATCATTTCTCTGGTGAGTATTTCTTTGACTTCTTCCACTTCGCTGTCATGGGCTTCGATGAGCAGTTCATCGTGGATCTGCAGGATCAGCCTGGATTTTAATTTTCTTTTCTTCAGTTCCATATTGACCCGGATCATTGCGATCTTTATAATATCAGCCGCAGATCCCTGGATCGGCGAGTTCATGGCAACCCTTTCTCCGAAGTTTCTCTGCATAAAGTTGCTGGACTTTAACTCCGGTATAGGCCGGATTCTCTGAAACATTGTGGTCACAAAACCTTCTTTTTTTCCTTTTTCCACTTCCCTGTTCAGGTATTCTTTAACCTTTGGGTAAGTCTCAAAATATTTGTCGATATATTCCTGCGCCTGCTTCCTCGTGATCTTTAAATCCTGACTCAGGCCAAAAGCGCTGAGTCCATAGACAATCCCGAAGTTTACCGCCTTGGCATCCCGCCTCTGAATGCTGCTCACCTGGCCGATCGGCACGCCGAACACTTCGGAAGCAGTCCTGGCATGGATATCCTGTTCCAGCTCATAGGCGTGGATCAGATTTTTATCTCCGGAAAGATGGGCCAGCACCCTCAATTCGATCTGGGAATAATCTGCGTCCACGAACGTATATCCTTCCTCCGGCAGAAACACCTTCCGGATGGCCCGTCCAAGTTCTACTCTGGCAGGAATATTCTGCAGGTTGGGCTCCGTGCTGCTGATCCTTCCGGTGGCTGTGATCGTCTGGTTGAATTTTCCGTGGATTCTTTCGTCATCGCTGATATAGTTGGCCAGCCCGTCCGCATACGTAGATTTCAGCTTGGTGAGCTGTCTGTACTCAAGAATGTAGGAAATAATCGGATATAAATGCTCGATCTTTTCCAGAACATCCACACTGGTGGAATAGCCTGTCTTGGTCTTCTTCCCGCCCTCCAGCTTCATATGCTCAAACAGGACGACACCCAGCTGTTTCGGAGAATTGATATTGAATTCCTCCCCGGCCTCTTTATAGATCAGTTCCCTAAGCTCCTCAATGCGCCCGATCAGCTGATCCCCATATTCCTTTAATGCTTTCCGGTCCACATGGATGCCCCTGACTTCCATATCGTGGAGGGCCACCATAGTCGGGATCTCTATCTCCTCATACAGAGAAAGCATCCCGGTTTCCATAAGTTTTTTTCTTAAAGGCCCGATGCACGCGCATGCCACATAGGCCTCATAGCCGATGATCTGCTCTCCTTCCGGCAGCAGTTTTCCCTCTTCAAAAATACTTTTCTTCTTGTCCAGCAGTTCTTTTTTGGAAGGCAGCATAATACCCAGATAGTCTCTGGAAATATCATCGTATTCATAGGTGCTCTTTAACGGATTTAAGAGATAAGCCGCCAGAGCCGCGTCAAAGATGCTCTTGTCATCTTCGCTCAAAGACAATTCATCCAGGAATTCCTTTACATTCATCATGCTGACTCTTGGAACAGTGCGGTAAAGCTCTCCGGCCTGTCCTATCAGATAATCTCTGGTCAGAAAGCCCTCTGTCTGAAACAGGAATGTATCCGTCCCTTCTATACACAGCCCAAGGGAAGTGTATTCCTGTTCATGATAGACTGCCAGCCCTGCCGCCTTACATTTTTTCGCTTTAGAAAAAATCTGATCGGCCTCATCCAGCTCAGAAACCTTTTTGAGGTTCACGGAAAATTCTTCCCCGTGTTCTCCGTCAAACCGCTTTAAGACTGACTTAAATTCCAGCTGTTTTAAAAGCTGATAAGCCTCTCCTGTAAAAATATCATTTAACTTGGCATCGTCAAAAGAAAGTTCGATCGGGCAGTCCAGCTTAATGGCAGCCAGTTCTTTGCTGAGCACTCCCTGGTCATAAAATTCCTCCAGCTTATTTTTAGCCCGCTTCGGCATCACTTCCTCAATGTGCTCATAGGCATTTTCTATACTCTTAAACTCCTTGATGATCTTAGCCGCAGTCTTTTCTCCGATTCCGGGAATTCCGGGAATATTGTCGGATGCATCTCCCATCAGGGCCTTCATGTCAATGAATTCTTTCGGCGTCACTCCGTAAGTTTCCATGACGTCCTTGGCAAAGTAGTCTTCTACTACATTTCCCCCGCCCTTAGTCTTTGGAATGCGGATCTGCACATTTTCTGTGGCCAGCTGCAGAAGATCCCTGTCTCCGGAAATGATCCGCACCTGATAGCCCTCTTGTTCCCCGATCACAGACATCGTCCCGAGAAGGTCATCCGCCTCATAGCCTTCTTCCATCATCAGCGGTATATCCATGGCTTTTAAAACTTCTTTAATCACGGGTACCTGTTCTCTTAATTCTTCGGGCATAGGTTTTCTGGTGCCTTTATACTCCTTGAACATTTCATGGCGGAAGGTAGGCGCACTCAGGTCGAAAGCCACCGCAAAATGGGTCGGCTTCTCCTCATCCAAAAATTTAAACATGATATTTAAAAATCCAAGAATCGCATTGGTATGCAGACCCTTACTGTTGGTCATATCCGGAAGCGCATAAAAAGCCCGGTTTAAGATGCTGTGGCCGTCGATCAGCATTAATTTTTTTTCCATAATGGACATTCTCCTTTTTTTAAACAATTGCTATCATTGTAACATAAAGAAAATAGTCTAGTCCACTTCATGTTAGCTTCTTTTACCCTTCTATATTATTTCCCCGCTTCCGCCGCCGCATACTCAAAGAAAAAACCTGATATATACATGTAACCGCACATATCAGGCCAATTCGTAATTTTATTATGAAAACATCGGTGTAGAAAGGTATCTGTCTCCTGTATCCGGAAGCAAGGCAACAATCTTCTTTCCTTTATTCTCCGGACGTTTGGCCAGCTGAATGGCTGCCCAGAGGGCGGCTCCTGAAGAAATCCCTACTAAAATCCCTTCTTTTCTGGCGATAGTTCTTCCAAGCTCAAAAGCATCCGCATCATCAACGGCAATGATCTCGTCATAGATCTTTGTGTTCAGTACATCCGGAACAAAGCCTGCCCCGATTCCCTGAATCTTATGAGGACCGCTTTGTCCTTTTGAAAGTACGGGAGAACTGCTCGGCTCCACTGCCACGATCTTAATATCCGGATTTTTTTCTTTCAGATATTCTCCGGTTCCGGTTATCGTACCTCCGGTTCCAATCCCTGATACAAAAATATCGACTTTTCCTTCCGTATCATTCCAGATCTCAGGTCCGGTGGTCTTCTTATGGCGCTTTGGATTGGATGTATTGACAAACTGTCCGGGAATAAAGCTGTCTTTTAATTCTTTTGCCAGCTCTTCGGCCTTGGCAATGGCGCCGTTCATTCCTTTCGTACCGTCTGTCAGTACGACTTCCGCTCCGTACGCCTTCAGCAGATTCCGGCGTTCTACGCTCATAGTCTCCGGCATCGTAAGAATGATGCGGTACCCTCTGGATGCCGCGATCGCCGCCAGTCCGATTCCTGTATTCCCGGATGTAGGCTCAATGATGACGGACCCTTCTTTCAGCTTCCCTGCTGCCTCCGCGTCTTCGATCATCTGTGCCGCCACACGGTCTTTGACGCTTCCTGCCGGATTAAAATATTCCAGTTTCGCAATGATCTCTGCATCTGCTCCATATTCCTTTTCCAGACGGTTCAAACGGACCAACGGGGTATTTCCAATTAACTCTGTCACATTCTGATAGATTCCTGCCATACTTCTTCTCCTTTTTATATTCCTATATTTCCTACGTGTTTAGTATGTTTTTATTATATGCAATACCTTTTTCTATGTCAATACTTTTTTCAACAAAATAAGATTTCACCTGTCTTGAAAAAGATTCATTTATTTGGTATATTCTATATTGTTACCGGGTGAGCACCTACCGTATGCAAGGCTGATTCTTGCATACGTTTTTTATTTCATAGGAAAGTTCTACGACCTTCCCTATGAAATAAAAACGCTCCGCGGGTTGTGCACAGATGCGTAAGGAAATTATTTGCCTGCGGCAAATTGCATCTGGCACGCAAAGTTGTCAAGCCCCTCAAAGAGTGAGGGGTTGGGGCGTTGAAGTGGGCTTGCCCACTTTGTTCTTCTATGGAGAAATGAACAGAAAAATTATGAAAACAGAAAAAACTGCAATTACATTGATCAAATTCTGCATACCACTTATTTTAAGCGGTATCCTTCAGCAGCTCTACAACTGGGCGGATGCATTTATTGTCGGAAATGTGGCCGGAGAAAATGCTCTGGCCGCCATCGGCTCTACAACTACAATCATTAACCTGTTCCTCACTGCCATAACAGGGTTTACTCTCGGCCTTTCCATTTTATTTGCCCAGAAATTCGGCGGCGGAAAAAAGGATCAAATCTCAAAAACTCTATCCGTATTCACTGTTGTTCTGGGCTGTGCTTTTTTGCTTGTCCCGGCAGCGGGCATTCCGGGCGCCTATCCATTGCTCCGCACGATGAATACGACACCGGAAACCATTCATATGGCAAAAAATTATCTTCAGATTATATTGATCGGCATACCGTTTCTTGCCGTATATAACGTCTACACTTCAGCACTCCGCGGCATTGGAAACAGCCGCGCTTCTTTTGGTTCTGTCCTCTGTTCGTCTGTCGTGAATGTTGTACTGGATCTTATATTTGTAGGAATGATGCGCTGGGGTGCTGCCGGTGCGGCAGCCGCAACGGTAATCTCTCAGGCGGTTATGACGGCGTTCATCATTTTATACAGTGTAAAAAAACATCCCTGCCTCTGTTTCTCCATAAAAAAATGGTCAATGGACGATGCTGTTTTAAAAGAAGGTCTTCATCTGGGCATACCTCCGATGATCCAATCCTGTATCAGCTCCTTCGGCAGTCTTATCCTCCAAAATTTTATGAACGGTTTCGGGACACAGACTGTTGCAGCCATTACCACAGCCTATCGCGTCGATACGATCATACTGCTGCCGGTCATCAATCTTGGCTCCGGCATATCTACAATGGTTGCACAGAATCACGGAGCAGGAAAAAGAAAGCAGATTTCTAAAATCGTCTGCGCCGGGACTGTTATGATGATTGGTGTTTCCTTAATATTGACATACCTTGTACTGGGAACCGGGGGATATTTAATTTCCATGTTTGGAATAAGTCCGGAATCGGCGGAGATCGGAAAAAATTTCTTCCAAAGAATTGCGGCGTTTTATGTGGTTTACGGCATCGCCATGTCCATCCGGGGTTATACAGAAGGAATCGGAGACGTTCTCTTCTCCAGTATATCGGGGATTGCCGCACTGGTCTCCCGTATTATATTTTCATATGCTTTTGCGGGACTTTGTGGAAACATGATCATCGCCTATGCGGAAGCAGGCTCATGGGGAGTCTTATTTTTCCTGTACCTTATACGCATCCTCTGGAGACAGAAAACGGGCATTCCGCCTCAAAAGGCTTTTTCAAAAAGTTAAATTCTGCAATAACGTCAAATTGAAAGGCTTCCCGAAATTCCGGGAAGCCTGCTGAATCTATCTATATTACAAAATCATTTCCGCCTTTTGAAGCGGCACGGTCCAAAATATCCTGTATCGTCACACTGCCCAGATAATCCCTCACAACTTTATCCAGTCCTTCCCATACAAAAATTGTCGGACAATCATAATAACGTTCGCACTGATTGGTCTCATCGTCCAGACACGCAACCGGGGCAATGCTGCCTTCTGTAATCTCCAGTACATCTCCGATCGTATATTCCGAAGGTTTTTTAGAAAGCTGATATCCTCCTCTCGGACCTCTCAGGCTTTTTAAATATCCGCATATACTCAGCTGTCTTACGATCTGCTCCAGATATTTTATGGAAATACCCTGTCTCTTTGACACATCCTTCAGTGAAATCCATTCTCCCGTATTGTGCTGTGCCAGATCATATAATAAGCGGACCGCATATCTCCCTTTGGTTGAAATCTTCACGGGTTCCCTCCTCATTCCTACTTTTTCACTATGTTATATCACTATTGTAAAGAATCCGGCTCTTTCTGTCAAACCCCTTTAACAGGAATATAAAAAACAAACTATTTAAGCAATAAAAAAACAGCTGAATTTATTGGTTTCAGCTGTTCTTTACTATGCCGGCAATGGGACTCGAACCCATACGCCCGTAAGGACAACAGATTTTGAGTCTGTCTCGTCTGCCAATTCCGACACGCCGGCTTGTCTTGACGACCTTGAATATAATATCATCTCTGTCATGGAATGTCAACAAGAAAACCCAAGTTTTTCATCTCTCCCCTTATTCTCCGCCGATCATATTTTCCAGTGAATTTCCCGGAGGTACAATTGGAAGTACATTCTGTTCTCTGCCTATTATAAACTCAATAACCGTAGGGACATTCTTGCTCTCTTTGGCTTTCAGGAGAGCGCTCCGAATGTCTTTCACTTCCCGGACACGAATCCCTTCTGCCCCGTAACTCTGTGCCAAATGGACAAAATCAGGGATATAACCGGATAGACAGTGTGCAGACGCACTTTTGCATTCTTTCATACAGCTTTCTCTGCGGCAGGTACATGTGGCAGAATAACGCCTATCATAAAACATCTCCTGCCACTGCCGGACATTGCCCAGATAACCGTTGTTGAAGATGCAGATGATAATGGGGAGTTCATAGAGCGCTGCCGTGGCAAGTTCCTGAATATTCATCTGAAATCCGCCGTCTCCGCAGATGGCTATGACATCTTTTCGGGGTACTCCTAATTTAGCACCTATGGCAGCAGGGAAACCATAGCCCATTGTTCCCATACCTCCGGAGGTGAGCATTTTTCTCTTCTCCGACAGTTTCAAAAACTGTGACGCCCACATCTGATTTTGTCCCACATCCGTTGTGATCACGGCACTGTCAAACAGATCATTGATGTATTCTATCACATTCTGTGCGCTCATTTCCCCAGATGTGCTTTTCTTTAAAGTGACCGGATGCCGCTGTTTCCACAGTTTCAGACGGCTGACCCACTCCCCGGCCGCAGACGGCTTTGCTCTTTCAAGAAGAATTCTGATCAGTTTCCCTGCATCTGCGGCAACCGATATATCTGCCGGTACATTTCGCGAGATCACATCCGGCTCGATGTCTGCATGGATAATAACTGCCTTGTCTGCAAAGCTGTCCGTTTTTCCTGTTATGCGGTCGTTAAACCGAGTGCCGATGGCAAACAGAACATCACACTCACTGGTGGCCATATTTGCAGCGAAACTTCCGTGAATACCCAGATTCCCCATATACAGCGGATGATCTGAGGGAAGGACCCCTTTCCCCATGATGGTCGTGACAACCGGTATCCCGGTCTTTTCTGCCAAGCTGGCCATTTCTTTTTCCGCCCCTGCAATATGTACACCTCCTCCCAGCAAAAAAAGAGGTTTTCGGGCTGCCCTTAAAGCTTCCAGACAGCGGTCTATTACTTCCTGTGGCACAGGCACTTCAGGTTTATCGTCTGTGCACAGCGGATAAAAGTCAGAACCCATTTCCTGCTGAATGTCTTTCGGCAGATCAACGACTGCCGCTCCGGGCCTTCCTGACCGGGCTGCCTGAAAGGCACTGCGGATCGCTTTCCCCAGTTCACTGCGGTCACGTACAGTCACTACATATTTACATATACTCTTCATGATCTTAATCGTATTTACTTCCTGAAAAGATTCTCTCCCGATCAGCCCTGAAGAAACCTGTCCCGTAAAACAAACAAGTGGAACACTGTCTATATTTGCAGTGGCAATGCCGGTCACAAGATTGGTCGTCCCCGGTCCGCTGGTCACAATACAGACTCCTGTTTTTCCCGAAGCCCTGGCATATCCGTCTGCCGCATGCACTAGTCCCTGTTCATGGCGCGGCGTAATGACTCTGATCTCCTTCTCATCATAAAGCTCGTTAAATAAATCAATTACCTGAC
The DNA here is from genome assembly GCF_910574135.1 of Anaerostipes faecis. NCBI lineage: Bacteria > Bacillati > Bacillota > Clostridia > Lachnospirales > Lachnospiraceae > Anaerostipes > Anaerostipes faecis. Next base: position 124,785 of record NZ_CAJSYK010000006.1, read on the forward strand.
CTCCCGGATACGCAAACAAAGTATCTGTTTTTTCCGCCTTTAACGCTTTCACAACCAGCTGTGCTCCTGTAATCTCCATGTAATATTCCTCCATTCACTTCATAAAGCAAGTAAACACTTGCATATTGGTTATATTTATACGGCACCGTCAAAAGACAATGCCGCCTTCTTCACTCTGCCGTAATTCCATACAGGAATGCGGCAACTGTTTTTTTAATAAAGTCTTCTCTTCCAACCTCCGTAAGCTTTTCTTCAAACGACGCATTTAAAAACGTATAACCAAAAGTGCTGGAAAAAAGCGTCATAGCCAAAATCTCAAAATCCGACCTGGGAATCTTACCTCTCTGCGCCATCTGTTCAAAGTAAGAAATCAGCGATGAGAGGAACGCCTGAGGGATTTTCATAATAAACGGCGCTGTTTCCTCATAAATCTGCGGAGCCCGCAGACCGATGGAGAGTCTCACAAAGTCAGGGGTAATCCTCTTCATATACTCTCTCATATACATTTCCAGATCATACTGCAGCTCCCACCGGACATCCTGAAATATATCCGGCGTAAAATCCGCCCGCCACTTTTCCTGCTCGATACCGCTCATAACAATACTTTTCTTATTCTGAAACTTCCGAAACAGGGTGCATTCATTCACCCCTGCGGAATTTGCGATATCTTTTGTAGTCGTTGCCACGTAGCCTTTATCCCTTACCAGAGACATAGTCGCATCTATAATTTTTTGACCGGTCTCGTCCATATGTATCATCCCTCTCTGTAATGCAAGTATCTACTTTCATTTTAGAATCTCCCATAAAAAAAGTCAAGGCCGGAGAAGTGATATCTCATCAATTCTCCGGCCTTTTGTTATTTCATAGGAAAGTTCTACGACCTTCCCTATGAAATAAAAACGCTCCGCGGGTTGTACACAGATGCGTAAGGAAATTATTTGGATTTTAACTCTGTAAGTAATTCTTCAATATTGTCAAGACAAGCCCCGCAGATGCTTCCTGCGCCGGTTGCGTCTTTGACTGCGTCCACTGTTGTGGCACCTTCTTCATAGGCATCCATAATTTCTCCCACGGTCACATCGACACATGGACAGATAATATCGTCACGGTCCATTCCTTCCACCTCCATAAATAATATAGGAGTATTATGGACCTAAATTCCGCGGAATATACACTATTTATTCTGAACTTTCTCAAGCAGCCCTTTTTTCCTCAGTCTTTCGTTGGCTGCATCCCTTAAAAGCGCATAAATAACGGAACAGGCCGGGATACTGATAAACATTCCGGCTACTCCGGCCAGATTGCCGCCGACGGTCACTGCAACTAAGACCCAGATGGCAGGAAGACCCACTGAATTTCCCACAACATGAGGATAAATAAGATTCCCTTCAATCTGCTGTACTACGACAAACATGATAACAAAAATAACCATCTTAAACGGGCTTACCATAAAAATCAGAACCGCCCCCAGAGTGCTTCCGATGAATCCTCCCAAAATAGGGATCAGCGAAGTCACGCCGATAAACATGGCGATCAGCATGGCATAAGGCAGACCGAGTATATTCATGCAGATAAAAATGATCGTGCCCAGGATTACGGCTTCCGTACACTGGCCGGACAAAAAACTTGAAAATGCCAGATTACACATGTTTCCAATGTATATGATACGGTCCGCATATGCTTCTTTCAGATAAGAGTATAGAAGTTTCTTCGTCTGAAGTACCAGCTTCTCCTTTTTCAGCAGTGCATTAACTGCAAAAACAATGCCAAGCAAAAATGTCACTACGGTCTGTACTGCCGAACTGATGACAGATACCGTGGAGCCCAGAATATTGCTGGCGCCGGACTGGAAAAATCCCATCAGTTCTGTACTGATTTTATTCCAATCTAAGTCGATCTTCATCAGATTCTGTTTGGTGAACAGAGGATTGTTGGATACATTCTGTAAAAATTCTTTGATCTCGTTCACAAATCCCGGAATGCTGGATGCCAGGCTGTAAAGTGTATTGGCAAGTTCCGGAAGAATGAGAAAACTGATCAGCGCCAGAACACCGATAATACATACGACAGCCAGGATCAGGCTCAGTGCCCGCTTTCCTTTTTTCACTTTTGAAAACAGCTTTGTTTCAAAAAATCTCATTGGCACATTGATAATAAATGCCATACATCCTCCGATAATAAACGGGAAAATCACTGAGACTAAATAGGAGAATGCCTTCAATATGTAGCTTATATTGCTGACACCCAAATAGAGAAGTACTCCAAACGCCACAAGTCCAAAGAATCCCTGTGTGTTTTTATTATAAAATTTCATATGATACTGCTCCTTTTAAAAGATATTAAATAATTATACCGAAAATAAAAACAGATATCCAGACATATTTAAAAAGATTCGGTTTCTTGTTGTGCTTCTAACTTTTTCCATGGTAAAATAGAGAAGTACAAAATGCGAAATGGAGAGTATATGCCAATGAACATTTACACTTTTAACAATAATCGGAACTCCTCCGAAGATCATATAAAAACATTGAAAGACATTGCTTCAGAGCACCACTTTAACATCCATATATTTAAATACACCAATAAAGACGAATTATTATTTGATCTGTCATCTCATCCGGAACGGGCAGATATTATTTTCCTGAGAATATCAAAAAGCAAAGACGATGAGATTGTCGGTCTTGAAGCGGCCAAAAGTCTCCGCAAGCTTTGCTGTCATGCCCTGCTTATTTTTATCTCTGCCAATAAACAGCTTGCTGCAAATACTTTCCCTACGTTTCCTTTTTACTTTTTCTATCTCAAATATCTGACTCTGGAACAATTCAAACCTGTATATTTAAAAGCTCTTTCACTGGCCGAAAGGAGGCGGAACAACCTGTTCCAGTGCGGCAGCGGCGCGCATGAACATTACATACCTCTGGGTGATATTTACTACTTTGAAATCTTTCAGAGGATTACAACTGTATACCACAGCAACACCAGCTTTTCGTTTTATATGTCCATGTCCAGGCTGGAAAAAGAATTAACACCGAAAGGATTTCTGCGCATTCACAGATCCTTTCTCATCAACATGCGCCATATTGACCAGATTACTGACCGCACGGTACGGCTGACGAATGGATTTACTCTGCCCATAGGAACCACCTATTTAAGTCAGGTACGAAAAATGTTGTCACAGCTTAAAATCTACACCCTATAAGAATTAAGAAGGTGATATTATGTTTTCAATCTGCTTTTGTGATGATACTCCCGCAACACTGCATAAGTACATAGAACTTTTTGAGTTGATCGCCGAGAGACATCAGATCCCTGTCAGTATTCGGGCATTTTCTTCGGGTGAGGAGTTTCTTGCTTACTTAGAGAACCCAAACCACTTTTTTGATCTTTATTTTGTTGAAGCCGGACTGAAAGACATAAGCGGGATTGACACGGTTCTCCGTATCCACGAGTATGATCCGTGGGGACTCGTGATCTTTCTCGGAGTCCGCGCGGAATGTGCCAGTGACTGCTTTGCCGCTTACCCTTTCAATTACATCATCAAGTCAAAGCTGAACTTTATCAGGGGCGAATCTGTCTTTCTCAATGCTTACTCGGTTTTCAAGCAAAAAAAGAAGCCGTATATCGTCTGTAAAAACCGGACCACGTTCCAGTGCATTCAGCTTTCCGATATTTCTCATTTTGAGACTCTCGGACGCCTCGTGGTTGTACATTTTAAAGACCGGAGTTTTGAATTCTATTCCAAACTCAATATCATAGAACAGTCTGTTAAAAACAAAGGTTTTATCCGTGTCCACCGTTCTTACATCGTAAACCTCTCCTATATTTTAGATGCGGATAAGGAAAATATCTTCCTGACAGGCCACGAAACTCCCGTCCCCATCGGCCAGATTTATCTTGACCATGTTCGCAGGGAGACTTATCCGTTTTTTTCCATCAATTCTTCCAGTCTGTCTGTCAAATAAAACAAGGACTTTTGCACCCTTATCTTAACAATGTACAAAAGTCCTGTTTATATGATGACGCCCTGTTTTAAGTCTTATGATCATCAATATTGCCGCCTGCGCGGATCACGATACGTCAGGACTCTCTGCATTGAGCTTCTTCACCTTATAGGAATTGCTTACTCCCCAACTACGGCAAGTCAGTTTCTTCATGCTCGCCTTGAACTTTGCTATCGATTTTGCGTGTGGTTTTGCCTTGAATTGATGTGCCCTGCTGTCAAAGCAGAACCCAAAGCCGAGGTATTTAAGCCCTAGTTTCTCTTCAATAAACTTTGTGAGATTTCTCATTACTCGCTTTGCCGACATTTCACTTCCTACCATAACAATACAGTAAGTAGACCCAGGGAACCTCCCCCTAAGTCCCTCTCAGAACTGTACGTGAACCTCTCAGCTCATACAGCTCCCATTATCCGGCCGATGGCAGTATTCCAAACTTCCAGTGCGCAAACAGATTCCCGTCTCGCTTGAATTGACCACCCTTTCCCCGATTGGTTACGGCAGATGTTGTCTCTTCTGCAATCCAGACTCTACTAAAACTGATTGACTGTTCACCCCTTCGCTCCATTTCCGTTACAGCAACTTCTTCACTACTATGGGCTCTGCTGAATTCTCACAGTTCGTTGTTATTAGGCTAATGAAACCTCTGTGAGACCTCCACGCTTAAGGTGCACGCTCTTTCCCTCCATATATCCGCCGCATTTACTTTACTCCTACAAATGTGATAGTTATTAGACTTTGTTGCTTTGAGCCAACTTATCTCTCAGAGTCCAGCCTTATATGCGATTTCTGTCCGTCGAACCGGAGGTTTGCTTTCAGCTTCCTTCAGATTCCATCTCACGATGGACACCCTTGCTGTTCGGCTATACATTTCCCACTACCCGGGCATGTTCGGGACTTTCCCCCGTTAGAGTGCGCCCATGGCGCGCAAACTCAAAAGAGACTGCCGGCTCAGCCTGCAGTCTCTTTAACTTATCTTTTGTTATGCCCAAGATGCCGTTCCCCGCAATTTTGACTCCTAGCCACAGCTAGGTGGGTTTCCTCATCCTGCCTTCTACCTTCCACCGTGTTGTGGCTTGATATCCAGCCGGATATTCGGAATCCCGTTCAAATAGTTGTAGGTTCAAAATAGCAGGCGTTATCGAACACCCCAGGCCGTTTATTCCGTTTCTTTACAAGTTATTATACATGAAGTATGTGAGAGTTTCAAGAAGTACATACATGAAATTCTAGCCAATCGACACCGGGCCTGTTTTCTCAAAAGGAGAAATACGGTCATAGCCGCTGATGTCCTCTTTCAAGTCTCTTTTCAAATAGCGAAATGTCTCCTTCTCTCCTTTTTCAGCATACATTGTCAACAGCATCATCAGATAATCTTTGGAAGCCTCATGCATGATCAATGCCCCGATTCCGTTATTAAAATACTCCAGAGGACTCTCTTTCGTAAAATCATTCTTTTTGTAGATTTTCCCGGCGCTGATTCTGTCCACTAACATTTCCGCCATATATTTTTTCGGAATTTTCATTCCTACCAGGCCCTTAGCGTCAGGATTCAGGCTGTAATCGATCCAATACTCAAAATGATGCCTGTTCCTCCCTTTATGGTGCAGCCATGCCCTGGATATCCCATATTTTCTTCTTTCGATGTTGTTAGGGCTTTGATTTCCCTGGTAGTATTTCGCCCCCGGAATAAATTCCGTCGGAGAATACTTTGACATATCGTGCATGATACCCTGGTAGTAAAGTCCCACCTTAAAACAGCCTTTGGCCACAAGGATTTTATGTTTTGTAATTGTCTTAAAGTGTCCTAAAATATGCATAATCAAGCTCCCAGCACGGCAATCCCGATACATCCCGACAACACGATCAGGAAAATCGGATGTATGGATTTCCCACGTTTCTCTGCTACTTTATTTATCATATATAATATAACAAAAAGAATCACAGATTTAAAGTCAATGGAAGAAACTATTTTATGAAGATCCAGTTCACCATCTTTTAAAAACGCCACCTGAAACACAGACAGAGTCGCCGCGCAGATTAATCCGGCCACCACCGGACGGATGCCGTAAAATCCTGCCTCCACAAGACGGTTGTTTTTAAAACTTTCCAGCACTCTGGCAACGAGGATGATAATGACCACCGACGGCAGCACAAGGCCGAATGTGGCGATCAGGCTTCCGGGGATACCTGCGATATGAAATCCCGAATAAGTCGACATGTTGACGCCGATGGCTCCCGGCGTAGACTCGGAAATTGCCAGCATATTTACAATATCTGCGTGGGTAAACCAGTGAAAACGGTCCGCCATGCTGTAAAGGAACGGAAGTGTGGCAAGCCCGCCCCCAAGCGCAAAGAGTCCGGTCTTAAAAAATTCAATGAACAGCTTTAGAAGGATCATTTTCTATCTCCTCCTCTCCGCACTTTCCCGCAGAGCAAAAGTCCTAAAACAGCGCCGATGATTACATAAATCACAGGATTACTCATGAAAAATACCATGCCGAAAAATGTGGCCGCAAATATCATACCCGTCAGCCAGTCCACGACTCCGCCTTTTACCATCTTCTTGATACTGTTGATCATCAGAACACAGACACAGACCCGAATGCCCCAAAATGCACTCTGCACCGCTTTTAGGTCACTGAAATTGGTCATAAAAGCTGCGATGAGCATGATAATAATCAATGATGGGGCTGTAAACCCTAATGTCGCCGTGATACCTCCTCTGATACCCTTCAGTTTGTATCCAATAAACGTGGAGGTATTGACAGCGATGACTCCGGGCGTACACTGTCCTACCGCAAAATAATCCATGACTTCTTCACTCGTCGCCCAGCCTTTATTTTGAACAACCTCCCGTTCGATCATCGGGAGCATGGCGTAGCCTCCGCCGAATGTAAATGCACCCATTTTAAAAAAGGTTAAAAACAGTTCTTTATATTCTTCCAACTCGCTGATCCGTCCTTCCCATTAAGTTTTCTTTTTATTATACGGAAAAAATGCGAAAAAAACCAGAGACAAAACCAAACTGGCTTCGTCTCCGGAAATGTAAAACATATTACAGGTTTGTATATCCCATCATCTGAAGGTCGACTTCTCTCGCCGCTTCCCGTCCTTCGCGGATTGCCCACACGACCAGTGACTGGCCCCGGTGCATATCTCCCGCGGTAAATACATTTTTAACATTGGTGCAAAAAGAGTCCGGCTCTGTGGCTACATTGGTACGTTCATTGAGTTTTACGCCGAATGCGTCGGTCACATAGGATTCACTTCCGAGGAACCCGGCAGCGATCAGCACAAGATCCACCGAAATTTCTTTCTCTGTTCCAGGGACCTCCGCCATTGTCATCCGACCGGTTTTCTCATCCTTTTTACTTTCAAGCTTTACGATAACGGCTTTCGATACATCACCCTTTTTGTTTTTCTTAAATTCTTTCACTGTTGTCTGATAAGTTCTCGGATCATGGCCGAATAAAGCGATGGCTTCCTCCTGACCGTAGTCTGTCTTGCAGACTCTCGGCCACTCCGGCCACGGATTGTTCTCTGTGCGCTCATCCGGGAGTTTCGGCATCATCTCCAGCTGGATGACACTCTTGGCCCCGTGGCGGATGGATGTTCCCACACAGTCATTTCCCGTGTCGCCGCCTCCGATGACCATGACGTTCTTCCCTTTGGCACTGATGTAAGTGTTGTCTTTCAGTCCGCTGTCCAGCAGTGCTTTCGTGGTGGATTTCAGGAAGTCTACGGCGAAATAAATGCCTTTGGCATCCCTTCCCGGAACTTCGATGTCTCTCGGATGGGAGGAACCGCATGCCAGGATAATGCTGTCGTATTCTTTTTTCAGCTGTTCCGCCTTGACATCCTTTCCCACATCCGTATTCGTCTTAAATATAATGCCTTCTTCCTCCATGATTTTGATCTTCCGGTCCACGATCTGCTTTTCCAGCTTCATATTTGGAATACCGTACATCATCAGTCCGCCGACCCTGTCTGAACGTTCATAGACCGTAACCTGATGTCCTCTCTTGTTCAGCGAATTGGCCGCCGAAAGCCCGGCGGGTCCGGAACCGATTACAGCAACCTTTTTCCCGGTCCTGCTCTTTGGCGGTTTTGCATCCGCAAGTCCGTTGGCATAGCCGTATTCAATAATGCTCAGCTCATTCTGCTTGGAGCAGACCGGCTCCCCGTTGAGACCGCAGGTACAGGCCGCCTCACAGAGAGCAGGGCAGACCCTGCCTGTAAACTCCGGAAACGGATTGGTCTTCTTAAGCCTCTCAAATGCCTGTTCCCAGTTTCCTGTATAAATCAGGTCGTTCCACTCCGGCACCAGATTATTCAGCGGACACCCGGACGCCATGCCGCCAAGCATCAGTCCTGACTGACAGAACGGTACACCGCAGTCCATGCATCTGGCTCCCTGTCTCTGCTGCTCTTCAGTCGGGAGAGGAATGTGGAATTCATTATAATGTTTGATTCTCTCTCTGGGCTCCTCCGCCCTCGCGTCTTTTCTCTCGTAATCTATAAATCCAGTTGGTTTTCCCATTCGTCTGTCCTCCTACTTAGCGTTCTCATAAAATGCTTCGATCTGCGCCTGCTCACTGCTGAGTCCCCGCTCTTCCATCTGTACGATCAGATTCAGCATCCGTTTATAGTCTACCGGCATGATCTTTTTAAACTTCGGCAGGAATTCTTCAAAGTTTCTGAGGATCTTCTTTCCTTTTTCGGAATTGGTATAAGCCACATGTTCTTTCAGCATTTCTTTGACTTCAAGCACATCGTATTTGGAGGTGATATTTTCGATGGTCACCATCTCCTTGTTGACATTCATATAAAGGGAACTGTCCTCATCTAAGACATAGGCGATACCACCGCTCATGCCTGCCGCAAAATTCTTTCCTGTCTCACCCAGGACTAAGACACGGCCTCCGGTCATATATTCACATCCGTGATCACCCACGCCTTCCACTACGGCAGCAGCCCCGGAATTTCTGACACAGAACCGCTCTCCCGCGACTCCATTGATAAATGCTTTGCCGCTGGTAGCCCCGTAGAGGGCCACATTTCCGACAATGATGTTTTCTTCCGGTTTAAACTTGACGCCGGCCGGTGGATATACCACCAGCTTTCCTCCGGACAGCCCTTTTCCAAAGTAGTCGTTACTGTCCCCGACAAGCTCCAGTGTGAGGCCTTTCGGGATAAATGCCCCGAAGCTCTGTCCGCCCGCACCACTGCATTTTACCGTGTACATGTCGTCAGGCAGCGTGTTTTCTCCCCATCGCCTGGTGATCTCGGACCCGAAGATCGTACCAAACGTACGGTCGATGTTTGTGACATCCAGTTCGATGCTCTTTCTCTGTTTTTTCTCAAGTGCGGGTTTCAGTTTTTTCAGAAGAACCGTCTCGTCCGCCACTTTATCCAGCTTAAAATCATAGACTTTCTTATGGGTGTAATCAATCTTTTCTGCCTTGGCATAGGAAGTATCCAGGATTCTTGACAGATCAATGTGTCTGTCTTGTGTCTCTTTTGTCGGCTTTAACAAATCTGTGCGTCCAACCAGCTCATCGATGGTGGCCACGCCCAGTTTCGCCATATATTCTCTCAGCTCCTGTGCTATAAACCGCATGAAATTGACCACATATTCCGGTTTACCGGCAAACCGCTTACGGAGCTCCGGATTCTGTGTCGCAACACCCACAGGGCAGGTATCCAGATTGCAGACACGCATCATTACGCATCCCAGCGTCACAAGCGGCGCCGTTGCGAACCCAAACTCTTCTGCACCAAGCATGGCGGCGATGGCCACATCCCTTCCGCTCATAAGCTTTCCATCTGTTTCCAGTACAACCTTGTTCCTTAAATTGTTCATGATCAGGTTCTGGTGCGCCTCAGCAAGCCCCAGCTCCCACGGAAGCCCGGCGTTGTAAATAGAGTTTCTCGGTGCGGCTCCCGTACCTCCGTCATAACCGGAGATCAGAATAACCTGGGCCCCGGCCTTTGCGACACCAGATGCGACCGTACCGACTCCCGCTTCGGAAACAAGCTTCACGGAAATCCTTGCATCTCTGTTGGCATTTTTGCAGTCATAGATCAGCTGTGCCAAGTCCTCGATAGAATAAATATCGTGATGCGGCGGAGGTGAAATCAGCCCCACTCCCGCCGTTGAATGACGGGTCTTTGCAATCCACGGGTAAACCTTCTTTCCGGGGAGGTGCCCCCCTTCTCCCGGTTTTGCTCCCTGGGCCATCTTGATCTGGATTTCCTTCGCACTTACAAGGTACTCGCTGGTCACTCCGAACCTTCCGGATGCCACCTGTTTGATGGCAGAACAGCGGTTCTTTCCGTCTCTTCCCACAGCCAGCCGTTCCGGGCGTTCACCACCCTCTCCGCTGTTGGACTTGCCGCCCAGCATATTCATGGCGATAGCCAGTGTCTCATGGGCCTCTCCTGAGATAGAACCGTAAGACATGGCTCCTGTCTTAAATCTCTTTACAATGGAATCCACACTCTCAACCTTATCCATAGGTATTCCCTTTGAGGGATAGTTAAACTCCATCAGGCCTCTTAAATTTCCGGGCTCTAATTCCTCATCGATCATGTGGGTATACTTTTTAAAGGTCTCGTAATTTCCTGTTCTCGCCGCCATCTGGAGCGTGTGGATCGTCTGCGGATTATAAAGATGCTGTTCCTTTCCGCTTCTGAATTTATGGCTGCCTGTGCTCTCCAGCATCAGGTCATTTTCCAGTCCCAGCGGGTCAAATGCAGATGAATGTCTGATGTCTACATCTTCTTCGATATCCTTTAGGGTGATTCCTTCCACACGGCTGACTGTATTGGTAAAATACTTATCAATCACTTTAGAGTCAATGCCGATGGCCTCAAAAATCTGAGATCCCTGATAAGACTGGATCGTGGAGATCCCCATCTTGGATGCAATTTTTACGATTCCGTGAAGGACTGCGTTTGTATAGTCTTCCACAGCCGCATAATAATCCTTGTGAAGCAGGTCATCGTCGATCAGCTTCCGGATGGCCTGCAGTGCCAGATATGGATTCACCGCACAAGCTCCATATCCGAGCAGCGTGGCAAAATGATGAACCTCTCTCGGCTCTCCGCTCTCAAGGATCAGAGCCACGGAAGTCCGTTTTTTTGTCTTGATCAGATGCTGGTGCATGGCAGATACAGCAAGCAGGGATGGGATCGCCACATGGTTTTCATCCACTCCCCTGTCAGACAGGATAATGATATTTGCTCCGTCCCTGTAAGCACGGTCTGCCTCAACAAACAAGCGGTCCAGCGCCTTCTCCAGGGATGTATTTTTATAATAAATGATCGGAAGCTCCGCTACCTGAAAGCCTTCTCTCTTCATATATTTGATCTTCAGCAGATCTGTGTCCGTAAGAATTGGATTGTGGACTTTCAGCACCTGGCAGTTATCCGGTTTCTCTTCCAGGATATTTCCGTCTTTTCCGACATAAATAGTGGTGGAAGTCACAAGTTCTTCTCTGATCGCGTCGATCGGCGGATTGGTTACCTGTGCAAACAGCTGTTTAAAATAGTTAAACAGAGGCTGATGCTTCTTTGAGAGAACCGCCAGCGGAGAATCCGTACCCATGGCCGCGATAGCCTCTGAGCCGCTTAACGCCATAGGCTGAATGGCAGTTTTTACTTCCTCATAAGAATATCCGAATGCCTTTAAAAGTTTTTCTCTCTGCTCTGTCTCATAAGACGGCACCGGAAGATTTGGGATCTTTAAATCCTTGAGTTCTGTGAGGTTACTGTCAAGCCATTCTCCGTACGGCTCTTTTCCCGCATAAGATTCCTTAACCACATCATCATCGATGACTTCGCCCCTGACCGTATCCACCAGGAGCATCTTTCCGGGACGAAGCCGTTCTTTCACGAGGATCTTGGTAGGGTCGATATCCAGGACTCCGATCTCAGAAGATAAGATCAGCTGATCATCATCTGTGATGTAGTATCTGGAAGGGCGCAGGCCGTTTCGGTCGAGCACGGCTCCTACCTGGTCACCGTCGGTGAACAGAATGGAGGCCGGTCCGTCCCACGGCTCCATCATCGTCGCATAATACTGGTAAAAATCCCTTTTCTTCTGGCTGATGACTTTATTGTTTTCCCAAGGTTCCGGTATCGTGATCATGATCGCGTGCGGCAGGGCCATTCCGCTCATCACAAGGAATTCCAGGGTATTATCAAGCCGTGCGGAGTCGGACCCGTTTGGATTGACCACCGGGATTACCTTATGCATCTGGCCCTTCAGGAACTTAGACTCCATATTTTCCTCTCTGGCCAGCATCTTATCTGCATTTCCGCGGATCGTGTTGATCTCACCGTTATGTACGATGAACCGGTACGGATGCGCTTTCTCCCAGCTCGGAGTCGTGTTCGTACTGAAACGTGAATGAACGAGGGCGATTGCAGATTCATAGCCCGGGTCCTGAAGGTCTTTAAAAAATGTTCTGAGCTGTCCCACAAGGAACATTCCCTTATATACGATAGTCCTGCTGGACAGGGAAATCACAAAGGTCTCTTCATTGCTCTGTTCAAATACTTTCCGGACAATGTATAGCCTGCGGTCAAACTCTAATCCTTTCTCCACATCCTCCGGCTTTTCGATAAATGCCTGGAGAATCTTCGGCATACATTCAATGGCTTTTTTGCCCAAAACCGTACTGTCGGTCGGCACTTCTCTCCATCCGAGGAACTTCATGCCTTCCTTTTCCACGATGATCTCAAACATCTTTTTGGCCTGCTGTACTTTCAGTTCATCATTGGGAAAAAAGAACATTCCAACTCCATATTCCCTCTCTCCTCCAATTCCGATGCCGGACTCTTTACATGCCTTTTCAAAAAACTTATGGGAAATCTGGAGCATAATGCCGACACCATCTCCGGTCTCCCCTGCCGCATCTTTTCCGGCCCGGTGTTCCAGTGTCTCAACAATCTTTAATGCATTGTCGACTGTAGTATGACTTTTGATTCCCTTGATATTGACACAGGCACCGATCCCGCAGTTGTCATGCTCAAAGCTGGAATCGTATAACCCGGGTGTGTTGTCTCTTTTGATCGTCATAAATCTCTTCCTTTCATTCAGCAGTTTCGAAATGTTATTTTTTGTAGAATTTCTTTGTTGGAATCTATCATACAAAAATATATCTAACTTGTAAAGCATTTTTTTCTTAAGTTTTCTGATTATTTGAAAATTTAAATTACAATCTATAATTATCAGATTATTATACAAAATAAAATCTCCAGTTCAAGACTGAAAAGAAGTTCTGTTCAGTAAACAATCGCAGCACAGCGCCGTTTTGCTGCAATAAGAATCACTAACATCTATTCAATAAATTTTGGGCAAATGCTCTTGCTCTATCAGTTTTATTATCACTGATAAATCCACTATTGTATCCCAAATCACGTTCTGACGGCATACCTTCGTATACAAGCCGATCAAGCAAGGCTTTCACAGGTTCTGGACACGACCAACTATAAATGGGCGCAGCCAATATTATTTTATCAGATGCAAGAATAGAATCGACTGATTCTCCATCACAAATTATGTTTGCTGCCCAGCTTCTTCTTACAAGGAAAGGAACAGCCGGGACATAAACTGTCCCGGCCTCGATTATGTATATTTATTAAAATGTTACATCTTTTCCGTAGTAGATGCATTCCAAAACTTTTTCCATGTCATCTGTGGAAGTCTCTCTCGGATTAGATCCCGTACATGCGTCTGCCACGGCGCGCTCTGCGATCATCCTCTTCTTCTGATTAAATTCTTCTTCATTAATTCCAAAATCTTTCAGATTGGAAACAATGTTTAATTTCTTATTCATCTCGCGGATCGCCTCGATCAGTGAAAGAGTCAATGCCTTATCGGAATTTCCAGGAAGGCCGATCCTTCTTGCGATAGCTGCATAGCGTTCCTCACAAACCTTCGCGTTAAACTGGATCACATACGGCAGGTAGATGGCATTTGCACATCCATGTGTGATATGTCCGGTATCAAAGACGGCTCCTGTCTTATGAGCCAAAGAGTGTACGATTCCCAAAAGTGCATTGGAGAATGCCATTCCTGCGAGGCACTGTGCATAGTGCATATTCTCACGGGCTGTCATATCCCCTTCGTAGGAAGCTTTTAAGTTGTCAAACACCATCTCAATAGCTTCTAATGCCAGCGGATCTGAGAACGGAGAATGAAGTCCTGCCACATATGCTTCAATGGCATGAGTCAGTGCATCCATTCCTGTATAGGAAGTCAGTTTCGGAGGCATCGTCTCCGCCAATGCAGGATCTACGATTGCAATATCCGGTGTGATCTCAAAGTCTGCCAGCGGATATTTGATTCCTGAACTGTAATCTGTGATAACAGAAAATGCCGTCACTTCGGTAGCTGTTCCTGATGTTGACGGGATCGCAAGGAATTTGGCTTTATTCCTGAGCGGAGGAACTGTAAACGGATCTTTTACATCGTCAAATGTAGTTTCCGGATGCTCATAGAAGATCCACATTGCCTTCGCAGCGTCGATCGGAGATCCTCCTCCCATCGCAATAATCCAGTCCGGCTCAAAGTCTCTCATGACCTCTGCGCCTTTAAACACGGTCTCTACAGAAGGGTCCGGTTCTACACCTTCAATTAATTTTGTCTCAACTCCTGCTTCTTTTAAATAATCGACAACCTGGTCTACAAATCCAAAACGTTTCATAGAACCGCCGCCGAGTACCAAAACAGCTTTTTTTCCATCCAATGTCTTCAGTGACTCAAGCGATCCTTTTCCAAAGTATAAATCTCTAGGTAGTGTAAATCTTCCCATACGTTATCTCCTTTGCTGCAGAGGATTGAAATGTTGACAACCCTGACCAATGGTTACATTCTTATTGTACTGCTTTGTTAATGTTTTATCAATAAAAATCTGCAACAAAAACACACTCACACAAATGTTCTAATATTGACTATATGACATTGACATTTGTTCTTTATTTCTTTCGCTCCGAAAGATAGGCTTCCATCCCCCGCCTTCTGAGTCTGCACGCAGGACATTCTCCGCATCCGTCCCCCCTGACTCCATTATAGCAGGTCAGTGTTTCATGTCTTATCACATCAAATACTCCCAGATCATCGGCCATTTTCCATGTTTCTTTTTTGTCGATCCACATGAGAGGCGTAATCACTTCAAACTCGTAATCCATCGCCAGAGTCAGCGTCGTTTCCAGAGACGTAATAAATACATGTCTGCAGTCCGGATATCCGCTGAAATCGCTCTGGGACACGCCGGTCACCAGTACATGGATATCTCTCTGCTTTGCAAATACTGCCGCAAAGGTAAGAAACAGCATATTCCTTCCGTCTACAAAGGAATTCGGCGTACCCGTTTCAGGCGCCTCTTTGTCCACCTCAATATCTGCCCTCGTCAATGAGTTGGGCGCCAGCTGGTTTAAGAGGGCCATATCCAGAATATGATGCTCTACGCCATATTTTTTGCAGATTTCTTTGGCACAAATTAATTCATCCGAATGCTTCTGTCCGTAATTAAAAGAAAGTGCGATAACTTCTTCATATTTTTTCTTTGCCCAGAACAGACAGGTGGTACTGTCCTGTCCCCCACTGAATACTACAACTGCTTTTGTCGGTTTTGACATAGTTTTCTTTCCTCCTCTTATCTTTCTGCGAGCATATAAAAGCGGTTCTCCATGGCAGAGTCATTTTCAAACTTCCCTCTCAACGTAGATGTAATGGTCTTTGCCTGATTTTTCTTAATGCCCCTGGCGCTCATACAGCTGTGATTTCCTTCGATGAGCACAGCCACATCCTCTGTCCCTGCCACTTTGGAGATGATCTCTGCGATATCTGACCCGATCCGTTCCTGGAGCTGAAGCCTTTTGCCGACCATGTCACAGATCCTTGCGATCTTGCTCAGTCCCAGAATCTTTTCTTTCGGCTGATATGCCACAGTGACTTTCATATTGTACATAAGGGCCAGATGGTGTTCACAGTAGCTGAATATATCGATGTCTTTTACAACGACCATATCCTTATGATTTTTTACAGACAGATCGTCCTCAAAGGTTTTAGAGTACATTTCTGCAATCTGGTCATTGCTGTAATTCATCCCCTCAAACACTTCTTCATACATCCTGGCCACACGGTCCGGCGTCTCCTTAAGACCCTCCCGGTCCGGATTATCCCCCAGCGCTTCCAGGATACCTCTGATATGTTTTTTGACTGCTTCTTTATCGATTGCCATAGCTTCTTAGACTCCCTTCCGCTCCGGATTCCAGACAACTTTATGGATCTGGATCTGAAACCTGACTTTATTCATCCTGTGTTCTTTCATAAACTCCACGATCTCATCCGGAGGTATGGCACCGAAAACCGGACTGAAATACACGATCGCCTTTTCACAGAGAGAAAACCGTTCGATAACTTCTTTTGCCTTCTCCAGATCTTCTCTTGTCCCTATCACAAACTTTACGACATCCCACGGCTTTAATTCTTCCATATTTTCAAGGCACATGGACTCCTCCATGCCGCTGGAGGGCAATTTATAGTCCATCGTCATCGAAAATCTCGCATCCCGCTCTCTCCACGGGCGGATGGGAATACTTCCGTTCGTTTCAATTTCCAGTTCTGTCTTTGGAAGTGACAAAATACTTCCAATCAATTCGCTGATATTTTCATCCAGCAGAGGTTCTCCCCCGGTCAATGTTACCAGATCTGCTTCTGACTCCTTTACCATCTGCGCCACTTCCGCAGCCGTCATGAGATCCGCCTCACCTTTTTTGCTGATGGCCCATTTGGTATCGCAGTAGGAACAGTTTAAATTACATCCCCGAAGGCGAATGAACATAGAAAGCCGGCCCGCCTTCTTCCCCTCGCCGTTGATACTCACAAAGCTTTCTGCTATTTTAAAAACTTCCATCGCTATTCTCCATAAATGGCACGGTTATTCGGCGTCTCATATACTTCCACATAAGAAACGTCATAGCCGTCCTGTTTGATCCGGTCATAAAAATATCTGGCAAAATTCTCTGCCGTAGGGCGGAATTTAACTTCAATAATCCGGAAATCTTCTTCTCTCAGTGCCTCTATCGTCTTGGTCTTCAGTGTGTCTTTTTCTACGATCAGAGCATGGTCAAACTCGTCTGCGATTTCTTTTACCTTGTCCTTTAATTCGCCGAAGTCTACGACCATCCCCCTGGTCTGGCCCTGTTCTTCTACTTTTTCCTTTTGGATCGTCACCGACAGTTTCCACCGGTGTCCGTGCAGATTTCTGCACTTGCCCTCGTATCCCGCCAGAAAATGTGCGGAGTCAAAAGACGCATGTGTATTTAACTGGTACATGTTTATCCCTTTCTCTCGTTTTCTATTTCCCGCTGTTTCAGGCCTTCTTCCGAAAAGAACCCCATGAAACAGTAAAAGACACGCCACCCGCGGTGTCCGTGTCTCTAAGCATTCATCTAAGACATAAGAAATATGTCTGATCATATCCTCTTATTTTGTCCTAGTTTTGTTTAAAGACAGGATGGTACGAATGAACTGTCTGACATATTTACAATAACTAAATGAGTATAACACACTTTTCATTAATAGGGAATAAAAATTCCAAGTTTTCTTCTCTATCTTCTGTTTCACCTCATGGCTGCTGAAAATAACCGGATCAAGAATTTCCATATACGGGGATATTCCCTCAGGATCGTTTGTCTGATTTCTTCGCAGGCTGCCGTCCCTTTTTCTGTGAAAGTAAATGTTCCGTCAGCAGCTCCTCCGATGACTATGTGCGCATTGACATAACCTCCCACAGCAATGTGGGTGGCTAAAGCACATTCTCCTATGGAAATCAGCCCCGCAGAGAGCAGACCCACGGAGAAAAGACCAGCAGCAAAGTTTCCAATGGCTATGATTCCTTTTGCTTTATTATTCATAGTGGAGATTCACAGTCACATAGACTGCTTCCTTTTCTCCCGATGCACCAGAATTTCCAACCAACTCATCCATGCTGATATGAAAAATTCTGCTCAATTCCATCAGTTTCTTCATCTCCGGTGTTGTAGTCCCGCTTTCCCTTAGTTAAAGATATGAACTCTATTTATCAGTCTACTTTTCCGATAAATCGGTAGTATATCTCAATTTCCTGTATTCTTTCGTTATCCTCATTCGTTGTTGCTTCGTGAATGAGGATTTTTTCTATCATTGCATTTAATAACGGTGCTGTCAGTTCCTTTGGTACGGAATATTCTTTGATTAACTCAATCCACTTTTCAGCACCTATCATGTCCTGTTCCATTTTCCTTAATTCTTCTCTTAGGTTGGTTATCTGCTGTTCCAGTTCTATCTGCTCCTGCTGATATTTGCTGGAAAGCATAACAAAGTTTCGTTCCGTTATCTTCTCACAGGCTCTATCTTCATACATCTTCGCAAATAAACGGTCAATCTCATTTTGTCGGTTTTCGGCTTTCTTCAATGCACTTGCCTTTTTCTTCTTTTCCCGTATTCGTTCCGCATTGCCAGCCTTTTGTATCTTATTTAAGACCTTTTCTTCCTCCTGTTGTACTGCCTTAGCCCAATACTGCAAACGCTCCAATACGGCTTGATACAGCACATCATAACGGATATAGTGCATAGAACAATATCCTTTGCCAAACTGTCCGTAGAAACTGCAAGCGTAATAACTATAAGGTGTTTTGTTTGCCGTATTTGTTGCAAACCTCATAGACCAGCCACAATCCACACACTTGACAAGCCCTGCAAATATCGGCGTTGCCTTTTCCTTTGTCTGTCTGCGTCTTGATTTTATCTGCTCCTGCACACGATAGAACACTTCCTTGTCTATAATAGGCTCGTGAGTATTTTCCACCCGAAACCATTCACTTTCGGGCTTTCGTACTTTCTTCTTGCTTTTGAAAGAAACAGTTGATTGTCGGTTATGAACGCTGTTGCCAATATAAACCTCGTTCTTCAATATCGCCTTAACATGAGCAATCGTCCATTCATAACGCTTACTGTCGGGCTGTCCCTCAAAGATATGTGCAAAAGTACCGTATCTTGTAAAATTCAGCCATGCAGGTGTAGGAACTTCTTCTGCTCTTAACTGCTTTGTGATTTTTGCACTTCCGTAACCTTGATAGGCTAAAGAAAAAATTTTTTCAATAATCCATTTCGTTTCCTCATCAACCAGCAATTTTCCTTTGATGTCTGGGTGTTTCTTATATCCTAACGGAGCATAAGCACCATAATACGCACCCTCTGCAAATTTTGTCTTAAATGCTGATTTCACTTTACGGCTTGTATCTCTAGCCACCCATTCATTGATGATGTTCTTAAATGGTGCAATCTCACTTTCGCCTTTTTCGCTGTCCACACCGTCGTCAATCGCTATGTAACGGACATTATGACTAGGGAAATACAATTCTGTATATTGTCCTGTCATAATATAGTTTCTGCCAAGTCGGGAAAGGTCTTTCGTTACAACACAGTTGATTTTTCCTGCCTCTATATCCTCAATCATTCTTTGAAAACTCGGTCTTTCAAAATTTGTTCCCGACCAGCCGTCATCAATATATTCATCAATGACATTCAAATGATGTTCTTTTGCATATAGACGCAACATACTTCTCTGTGTGGTAATGCTGGAACTTTCGCCCTGTAATTCATCATCACGGCTTAACCTAAGATAAAGTGCAGTATTGTAAATCTGTTGTTTCATTGTCAGTTATCCTCCTTTATAACTAACCCGTGTTTACAATACCTGCTTGCAAGTAAAGTATAGCACGGGTTCTTTTTGTCATTCAATCTATTTCTCACAACTGCACCGATTTTATGCGATTGTCTGTTTTACTTTTTCCAGCATGACATCAGTTAGAAGTTCTTCCATTGTCTTTCCCTTTTCGGAAAAATGCTCTTTTATAACAATCTTTGTCTTTCCTCTTTTGCCAATGCCACATTTGCTATTTTTCTTTTGAATTGTTTTTACAGTATCAGCAATAACACATACCCCCTTTCTGTAAAAGTTTTTCTAAGCAATTCAACGGCTTTTGTCATAGCCCACAGGACTTCCACCTCTACATAGTTCTTATGTAGCCGTACCCATTGCGTGCGACGCTCTTAACGCTCAAACTGTGGCTGTACGGGAGTATCATTATCTGACAGGACAGGTCATGGCAGTAAAAGAGGACAAATCTTTTATAGGAACACAAACAGGGTTCGCTCGCTTTTGCAGGGGAAAGGTCATGGCGTCTTTGTTTCCACGGCTCGCTGTCTGTCAAAGGTATTGAATTGCTTTATTCAGTTGTCAAAGAACACGAAAGAAGAAAATCATTCCCATTTCACTACTATCTGTACGGCAAAATTCCATTTGCTAAGTTGATGATGAAAAAAGATAGTTTTTCTTTTCACACCCTAACTACCCACGCCATACCATTACTGCCAACTATGGAATGAATTACTTTCTTTGCTCCATATAGGGAACGGAAACCATGAATTGTTAAGTTGAAACTGAAAATATTTTCTTTTTTCACATCATATAGGGACAGCACCCACCGATTTGATGACCTATTTTTCAAAAAAGTTTAGATTTCCTTTTCTCACACCATATCTGTACGCAAGTAACCGTTTTGTTGCAGATTTTTCAAAGGAAATCGAGTAGGGGAGATTAAATCTCCCCTCTCACACCACCGTACATGCCGTTCGGCATACGGCGGTTCAACATAACTTCAAAGCATGACGTTCCATGTAATAATCGTAGCAACTCACAAGCCCTGCCTGTTTCAGCTTTTCTTTTGAGATT